>DATHEH010000364.1:0-10339 GCA_035318685.1 Ferruginibacter sp. | reverse complement strand
TAACCGGCGTGGGTTTTGTATTAACGATCATTGCCGGTTTTTTGGGTTGGACCCTCGTGCAAAAACATCATGTGGGTGTGGATATGACCGCGGGCAATACGCCATAAGCAGGAGCATATTATTGTTTCATTAAAAAATCTGGCCATGAAGACCAGGGTCACTATTGCCGGGCATTCCGTTCATGCAATGCTCATTGCTTTTCCCGTTGCCTTTTATACAGCAACCCTGGTTTGTTATATTGTTTATGCTGTAAACGGTAATCCCTTTTGGTTCAAGGTTGCTGTGGTGGCCAACATTTCCGGAACCATATCTGCGGCAGTTGCGGCTATACCCGGTTTTATCGACTGGCTATTCATAGCTCCTGATTCCAGCGCAAAGAAAACGGGCTTCTTCCATTTGATCTTTAACGTGATCGCATTGATCTGCTATACCATCGCAGCTTTCTCATCATGTAAAAAATGGGATGAGCCGGATCCCTCACTTGGGTTGGCAATTCCTTTGACCGCCGTTGGCTTTTTACTAACCATGGCTGCAGGTTTTTTAGGATGGGCATTGGTTCAAAAACACCATATAGGTGTTGACGATGTTCCAAAGAACTGATCATGGATCAGGATAAATTATGGAAAAACAATTAAACGATAAAGGAGAGATCACTTCGGGCCAAACCATTTCCTACTGGATCGATACGGTAAAGCCGCTGGAATTTGAAACGCTCAACAAAAGTATTGATGCAGACATTTTGGTCATTGGTGCCGGCATAGCAGGACTGACCACGGCTTATTGTTTACTTGCAGCAGGAAGAAAAGTGGTTTTGGTAGAAGATGGTTTAATAGGCAGTGGCGAAAGCGGGCGAACAACTGCCCATCTTACCTGTGCATTGGACGACCGTTATTATGCGATCGAAAAAACATTTGGCGAAGGCGGCAGCAGGAAAGCAGCGGAAAGTCATATGGCGGCGATCAGCAGGATCGAAAATATTGTGAAGGATGAGGGTATCGATTGTGAATTTAAAAGGGTGTACGGCTATCTTTTCCTGCACCCTGACGATAAAGAGGAAAAGCTTAAAAAAGAACTGGAAGCAACCCAAAAAGCCGGGCTCTTAACAGAATGGCTTGATAGTATTCCGGGCATAACATTCGATATCGGACCCTGCATAAGGTTTCCGGAACAGGGACAATTTCATATCATGAAATACCTGCAGGGACTGGCCAAAGCAATAGTTGCGATGGGAGGAAAGATCTATACAAAAACACAGGCCAGGTTCATTAATGAGCAAGGTGCACAATGCAATGAGCATAATGTAACCGCTTCTAAAATAGTTGTTGCCACCAATAGCCCGGTAAATGATTTCATATCTATTCATACAAAACAATTTGCTTACCGCACCTATGTTATTGCAGGAAAAATTCCCAAAGGCATAATTCCTCATGCACTCTGGTGGGATACCGGCGGCGAATCCAAATGGGCAACAACACCTTATCATTACATACGTGTACAACCATTCAATGATGAGTACGATTTGCTTATGTCGGGTGGTGAAGATCATAAGACAGGCCAGGCAGATGATGATGGCGTTCCTGAAGAAAAAAGATATAATGCACTTATAGAATGGACAACAAGGCGCTTCCCTATGATGGAAGATATTGTTTATCGCTGGTCGGGCCAGGTAATGGAGCCTTTTGATTATATGGCTTTCATTGGTAAAAACCCCGGAGACGAAAATATCTATATCATTACCGGTGATTCAGGAAACGGCATGACGCATGGTACCCTGGGTGGAATGATCGTAACCGACCTGTTACAGGGTAAAGAAAATCCATGGGCAGATATTTATTCACCGAAGCGTCTTCCGGTTTCAATGCCCGGAACTTATCTTTCTGAATTGCTCAACGTGGTAAAACAATACGCAGATTTTATCATGCCCGCTGATATCCATGGCATAGATGAATTGCGCAATGGCGAAGGTGCTATCCTGGGGAAAGGAGTGGTGAGGTATGCTGTTTATAAAGATGAACAGGGCGGGGTACATTCGTTCAGCGCTGTTTGTCCGCATATGGGTTGCATGGTACAATGGAATGCAGAGGAAAGATCTTTTGATTGTCCCTGTCATGGGTCACGTTTCACTAAGGAGGGTGATGTGATCAACGGGCCGGCGACTGCGGCACTTGAAAAAGTTTCTATTAAATGACAGACAGCTCATAAGATTGGAAATTTCCATAACGGATACCGGTATCATTCTTTGGCGGAGCTCATTCCCTGGCCCTCAATTTTAGCTATAATACACCTCATTAATTTCTCACCTGGTTGTGGTGAAGGATAAATGGTATAGCACAGCTTAACAGCACTTCGAATTGTATCTTCAGGTACATTTTTGTATTGATTTTGAATTTTTTTTACCACATAATCTTCTTCCCAGAGTTCAATTTTTGAAATGTTGTCAGCGATTTTTTCAGCTTTATTTTTTCTTGCAAAAAATTGAATTAATTTCTTCAAAATACGACTTGGTATCATGCACAGGGGGCTTTAGTGGTTTAGGCTATCTCAAAGATTGAGCATTATATGAACATCTTTCAGCGGTGCATCACTGTATTTTACTGCACTTTTTACGTAAAAAATACAGGGATATTACGCATTGTTTTATTTCAGGTATTACGGATTTTTAGAGTTTAACCCGATTAATTCAATTAAAATTAAAATCATGAGTAGTCCTAGTTCACTTATCCCTGGAATTTCCCATTTTATTCCCCTTCCCCAGGCAGTAGAAATGACCGCCCGGTATAGGGAAGACAAAGAACGGATTCTTGTTCCGGAAATGAGGGGCAAGAATATTTTGCCGGTTTGCGAAACTTTTAATCGTGACGCTTTTGATCTCCTGCTAAACGAAGGAGGCTGTGTGGGTCTCCGTTTATATTTTAGTATGGGCGTTGATTTAAAAATAAGGATCATTGCCGTGGGCGTGAATTCAAAGAATGAAGATATGCTTCCGCCTGGGGGGTGAAGCCTCACCCGAAAGTGACCCCAATGTTATTGTAGAAGACGGCCAGCGGTGCCCGGATGATTGCCCGCCACCGTCTCCGCTGAATAGTTAATATATTACACTCTATGAACTACACTGTAAGGCTAATTCTTAGTCTCAGTATTATTGTTGCTGTGATAATAAGTTGGATTCGGTTTAAACAAATCAACCCAACTTATTATCCTTTTATTTTTTGCCTTTCGCTTGGGCTTCTGAATGAGATATTGAGTTATATTTTTTCTAAAATCTTTCATTCGAATGCTGTTAACAGCAATATTTATGTCTTGCTTGAATCATTTCTTATTACCTGGCAATTTTACACCTGGAAATTATTCAATCGCCACAGGTCCTTATATATTGTCATCCTTTGTTTGTTAATGAGTACCTGGCTCGTGGAAAATTTCATATTGTCTAAAATTAATTACTTTAGTTCCTACTTCAGGATAGTTTATTCTTTTATTATAGTACTGATGAGCATTTCTGTTCTTAATATGCTTTTGGTGAGGGAAAGAAAAACGCTTCTTAAGAATCCCATGTTCCTTATCTGTATCACTTTTATCATTTATTACACATACCGGGTGGTAGTTGAAGCTTTTTGGGTCTATGGGTTAAACTCAAGCAGGGAGTTCAGGTTGAAGGTATACCAGATCCTGTTATTTATTAATGTTTTCGCAAATTTAGTGTACGCACTTGCAGTATTATGGATGCCCACGAAACAACGATTTACACTACCGTCCTAATAATTAGTATTATAGTCGGTAGTATCCTTTTATTTTTTATCGTGTCGATGATACAGCAACATCGCAGGAATATTGATCTATACAGGTCAAAGGTAAAGGCAGAGATAACGACGCTGGAGAATGAGCGGACACGTGTAGCTGCCGACCTGCATGATGACCTGGGCCCCTTGTTGTTTACGGTAAAGTTTAAGATCAGCACGGTAGAGGCCAGTGCCGAAGACCAAAAGGCATTGACAGAGGCAAGTTCACATTTAGATGATATTATTCAGCGGATACGGGAAATCTCAAATAACTTAATGCCGGGAACTCTTTTGCGTAAAGGAGTTCAGTTTGCCATTGATGAACTGATCGACAATTTATCAAAAACATCGGCATTACGCATTACATTCATACATGCAAACATTTCTGCATTACCCGATGAAAGTGCCATTAATCTTTATCGTATCGTACAGGAGATCATTCACAATACATTAAAACATGCCAAAGCTTCTGACCTGGGTATTGAACTTAAGGAAACAGGAACCAGCCTTACACTAATTACTTATGACAACGGTGTGGGGTTTGATTATTTGGAAAAAAATACCGAAAATTCCGGTCTTGGCCTGCGGAATTTATTGAGTCGTACCGAATTGATGAATGGAGATATATACGTGGATTCGAAGCCCGGCTTCGGTACAAGATATACCATTGAAATCCCGTTACTTAAATTGCATAAAGTATGACCTCACTATACATGCCGATACGGATTGTCCTGGCCGATGATCATGAAATATTCCGTGATGGATTTGCGGGATTATTTAAAAAACAAACAGAGATCCAGCTCATAGGGGAAGCTTCAGACGGGAGGGAACTCATTGCACTAACTGAAAAATTAAAGCCGGATGTTATCCTTACTGATATCAAAATGCCCAATATGGATGGGATAGAAGCGACAAAGATCTTAACGCAGAAATTTCCCGGCATATGTGTAATTGCGCTTTCTATGTTCAATGATGATAACCTGGTCATTGACATGATGGAAGCCGGCGCCAAAGGGTATTTACTAAAGAATGCCCATAAAACCGAAATTATAGAGGCTATTAAAACGGTGTACAGGCAGGGAATGTATTATTGTAAACAGACATCCGATAAGTTGATTAAAATGCTCGCTAAAAGTAAATTTAATCTTCATAAAGAGCCAGTGAGACCGACGTTCACCGTCAAAGAGATCGAAATAATAAGGCTTATCTGCGAGCAACGGTCGAATAAAGAAATATCAAACCAGCTGTGTTTAAGTATACGAACCATAGAAGGGTACCGGAAGACCATACAGGAAAAAATGAAAGTTAAAACACTCGCAGGTATTGCGATCTATGCTATCAGGAATAATATCTACCAGATCTGATTCACCCTGATTTGGAAGTCTCCCTGAAAAAAAGGAAATTTAGAATTAAGCGATGAAACAAACCTCCATCAGCGCCCCTGCTGTTATGAAAAACGGGTTACCTGGTATCAAAACATATTATCCCTGTTCCCCGCTCTTAAAAAAGCATATACAGTATTATTATTTCATGCAGTCTGACAGCAATGCATTCGATACTTCCTATGTTATTTTTACGGGTTTCCTGCCAGAAGGTTCGAAGAAAAGATTCGAAGATATTTTTCCTATGATCTTTGATATACTGAAACTGAAGTTTAAATAAATTTTTATTTGTTCTTGTTTGCTGCAGGAAAGGGTGTAATCCCCGCCTGAACGAGTTCATTCGGGCAGGCTTCCTACCCTGATTTTTTCTTTTGGATCAAGACAAAAGGAAAAAACAAAAATCTATGAAAGCGGCTCCGGCCTTGGCGCAGCACCTGCCGGGCTGGACTTATCATCCGGTAGCGGAATAAATTCCTTGTTATCGGTTGGCGGCAATATGATGCGGCCCTGCCTCCAGTCTTCCTTGGCCTGTTCAATGCGTTCTTTACGTGAGGAAACAAAATTCCACCAGATAAACCTTTCACCCAGCGGCTCACCACCCAAAAGCATGAGGGTGGTATTATCCTTAGCAATGATCAGCGGGTCGTCGGTTTTATTGAACACGAGCATTTGCCCTTCGTGATACATTGTTCCTGAAATTTCAAGACTTCCTTTTACAATATAAAAACCACGTTCCGCGTGTTCTTTCGGAAGGCTGAACCTTGCACCGGGTTCAAGTACTACGTGCAGGTAAAATAAAGGAGAGTTTGTTTTTACATCATTGCGCAGACCGTAAGCATTACCGGCGATCAGCCGCATCCATACACCCTTGTCGGTAAATATGGGTAGCTGGTCCGGGCTGTAATTATTAAAAGACGGATTCGCCTCTTCGTCTTTTTCAGGAAGCGCTACCCAGGTCTGTATCATTTCCAGTTGTCCGCCTGCCAGCGCTGTCGGATCTTCAAATCTTTCAGAATGGGCGATACCGCTGCCGGCTGTCATCCAGTTCACCTCACCTGGCCGTATGATCTGCTCCACACCCAGGCTGTCGCGGTGCATCACCTGCCCGCCAAAAAGATAGCTTACTGTTGAAAGCCCGATGTGCGGGTGTGGCAAAACGTCCAGTGAAGATGCTACCGAAGGAACATCTACCACGGGCCCGGCATGATCCATAAAAATAAAGGGCCCCACCATCCTGCGCAGGCGGAAGGGAAGGATGCGCTTTACCTTCATGCTTTGACTGATGGCGGCGTTGCGTGCTTCGATGATGAGTTCGGGCATGGGTTATGACTTTTTTGTTGATGGTAAAGTTACTGATCATTTTTTCTTGTTCTTTTTTGCTTCTCCAAAAAAGAACCAAAAAAGGAGCCCGACAAACGATGACGGCCCGTTTGTCGGAAACAGCTATGTGGATCGGTTGTACTACTGTGGCTTGTACATCGGTAATTCTATTCTTAGGATGCCAACGCTTCAATTTATTGCCACTTCTTTTTGTTCAAATCGATTGATGTTTTTTCTTGGGTTACTGCATTGAATTTAAGAGTAGAGATAAAATGCTGAAGCTACAGTAGTACAAAAGTCGAACAAAGCTGTACGGCAGGAAGGGGGTGTAATCCTTCCTGCCTTGATTTTTTGTTTCTTTTGTATCAAGACAAAAGAAAAATAAACAGCTGCGCAGCATATTAAAGGTTTTTGTGCTAACTCATTTTGTGCTAAATTTATTTAGCACAACTTAAAATTGCACAAATGAAAACCAGGTCAAAAAAACGCCTGAATTTCAGGAACCGTTTTTCCCTCAGCCAGCGGGATCTTGCCGGTTACCTGGGCGTATCCCTTAGCTTTGTTGCCATGTCGGAAGCGGGCAAGCGCTCCCTGCCCATGGAAGCCTTTACCAAACTGGCGGCACTGGAAATAGATATGGAAAAAAGCCGGGCATCCAAAAAGCCCGGGGCTTCCGTAAAGCAATTGCAAAAAAAGCTCAGGGAGCAGGAAGATAAAATGGCGGCAAAATTGGCGGAGCGGTCGGAAACCTCCAGTTACAGAACCAAAATGCTTGAACGAAAGCTGGAGGAGCTCGGCAAAAAGCAGCAGGACCAGCTGGCCTGGCTCAACCTCATTGACCAGTGACTGGCCGCTCTACCGGAAAACATAAGCAGCAAAAGCGAACGGCTCTGGTTCGAGAACCAGCAGCTGGATGCTTCTAAAAGGATTTTAAGTATGAATAAACAAATGATAAAACTGGGTTATGATGTAGAGGTGATGAGGGCGGTGGCGGAAGTGGGGGAGAGGTATTATGGGAGGTTGAAAAAATAATCCTCAGTGAATGACGCGGCACAGGTACGCCAGGAATAAGCCAGCTGCATATCTGCGCCAGTATGGGGAACTGTAAATTCTTAGTTTCTTCTTTCCCAAATTCATCGACTCAACTTCCAGAAGCATAAAGCCTTGTCATCACGGCCTGTTTATACAAACGGCCAATAGGAATTTCAGTTGACTGAACCTGCACAGAAAGAGCGTTGTATCCTGAAATTTTATTAACAGATACCAGATAAGACCGGTGAACTCTCAAGAACTTATGCTCAGAAAGCAGGTTTTCCATGGCACTGATGGACTGCTTCACCAGCAGCGTTTTACCGTTGCTGTGAAAAAGTTTTATATAATCTTTCCAGCTTTCGATATAGACAATTTCATTGATTAAAACTTTTTGCATGTGCTTATCTACTTTCAGGTAAACGAATGCCTCAGGATTGGGATTGTAATCATTGTTTTGGCTTACCGATTCCTGTCCCAGCATTCGTTTCAATTTGGCAATGGCTCTAACAAACCGTTCAAACGAAACCGGTTTCACCAGGTAATCCACGGCATCCAATTCATACCCTTCCACGGCATAATCCTGGTAAGCGGTAACAAATATCACCTTAGGCGGATGTGAAAGATTTTTTAAGAATTCTGTGCCCAGTATTTTAGGCATTTTAATATCCAGGAAAATAACGTCCACCACTTTTTGATGCAGCACATCCAACGCTTCTATGGCATTACGGCATTGTCCGACAATTTCCAACCCATTGATATTTGAAATATGGGACGCCAGCACTCTTAAGGCAGGCGGCTCGTCGTCAATAAGCAAACAATGGACCTTCATATCAAAATTTTTTCAGCAACTTTTGAAATCATATCCGGAACAGCTGTATCCTCATGCCTGTAATTAACCAACTCCATCATAAGTGAAACCACAAAAAAGATTCCCTCGTCAGCCAGTTTCAATTCGTGTTTATGGGGGTATAAAAACCCGAGCCGCTGTTTTACATTTTGTATGCCAATACCGGTTTTACTGACCGGCACAATTTCATTTTTGCTATTGGCAATTTTACAGCGGAGCGTAAATTGTTCTACGCTAATATCTATGCTTAACCAGGATTTTTCTACCTGCTCCGATGTACCATGCTTAAAAGCATTTTCCAAAAAAGGGAGTAATAACAATGGCGCTATGAATTTGTCTTTTATATCTCCTTCGATGTTCCATGAAATATCAATCTTATTACCATATCTTTCTTTCTCCAGGTCAATATAATTTTTCATTACTTCTATTTCTTTTTCAAGCAATACTTCTTCTGCCTTGCAATCGTACAGCATATAACCAAGAAGTGAAGAAAGCTTTAGAATCAATCCCGGCGTTTTGGGTGAATTTTCCAATGAAAAAGAGTAGATATTATTTAAAGTATTGAACAAAAAATGCGGGTGCACCTGTGCTTTTAGCAATTGCAGTTCGGACATTATTTTCTCTTTTTCCGCCTGCATCCACTCCTGTTGTTTCCTCATCCAGTGTTTGAACAGAACAATAACGGATGTAACGCCTGCCGTAGTGGTCAGCACTAAGAAGCTATTAGACTCCCATGGTTTCTTGTTAATAGCATCAAGATGCAGGTATTCCATTACGGGAATGAAAATAAAACCTCGGAACAGGTAATTGAGGAACCACCCTGCCCAAGTCCAACCAATAATAAGGAAAGCAAACTGGATGTATTTTCCTTTCAACAGAAACTGCGGTAATACCCAATAAATTAATGGATAGCAATACAACATTCGAATTGGCAACCATAGCAGGCCCTGAAAAAGATATCGCCCAAAACTCTTTCCCGGAACCTGCCATATTAATGCGATAACAAATGTATATACGACCCAAAACACTACGTGCCGCCAGATTCGGTATTGTGAAGAAAATAGAAACTTGTTTGGTTGATAAGCGTTCATCACACGCACAAATTAAGAATTTCGTATGGTTAGAACCATAGTGAAAATGAAAATCAAGACCAACTACCGATTTTCACGACAAACGGCGGCATTTCATTTTTGAATGCCACTTGTCAATGCTGTATGTATTAACTCAGCGAATTCCTGCTCTTGTCGATTTGCAAAAAAAGCAAATGCCATAGTCTTTACTTTCGTTTTCCCTGAATTACAAGTTGTGACATCAGGAACCAATTATTCATCTTAAAATGAAGTATCATGAAAAGTACAAATTTATTGCGAAGCTACCTTTACCTGTTATTATCCGGTCTTTTTTTAATCATATCCTGCAAAAAAGAAAAAGATGATAATGGCCACTTGCATCAAACCCAAACTTATTCATCGGAAGTAGCACAAAAATGGCACGACTTTCAATTAGGGCTTTTGCGTTTACCAGCCGGCTCTAACCCATTTGGCATGAACGGCAATCGTTATTTTGCTTATTTCGGAATTGCATTATACGAATCTGTTGTGCCCGGCATGCCTGATCATCAATCATTATATGGCCAGTTAACTAATATGCCGGCAATGCCTGCTACTGAACCCGGAAAAGCATACCATTGGCCAGTCTCTGCCAATACCGCTCTTGCCTTTCTAACCCGGAATTTCTATAATAATACTTCTGCCTCCAACCTCGCTTCTATGGATTCGTTGGAAAATGCTTTGATTGATAAGTATCAATCAGAGTTAAACCCGGAGCTATTTCAGCGATCAGTGAGTTTTGGAAAAACAGTAGCCGAACGGATATTTGAGTGGTCAAAAACTGATGGTTCATTAACTGTTCATCCGCCTTATGCGCCTCCGCAAGGCCTGGGTATTTGGTCACCCACCGCACCTAATCCCACCTCGGTATCA
>DATHEH010000363.1:0-10551 GCA_035318685.1 Ferruginibacter sp. | reverse complement strand
TTGATTTAAAAGTTGCGATATAATGATCAGGAAGCTTTCCCTTTGTTGAATGAAACG
The DNA here is from genome assembly GCA_035318685.1 of Ferruginibacter sp. Classification (GTDB taxonomy): domain Bacteria; phylum Bacteroidota; class Bacteroidia; order Chitinophagales; family Chitinophagaceae; genus Ferruginibacter. The sequence continues at coordinate 10,494 of DATHEH010000363.1, read as the reverse complement.
CTTTCGATCCATCCTTTGATATCTGACTGGTTGCGTCCCATTTTTTTTGACAACCTTTCCAGCAATGCAGTTTCCTGTCCCGGTACATAATCCAGGTCTTCATCCGTAAGTGAAAATTCGATCTCTTTCAGTTTTTCTTTCACTTCTGCCCAGGGGGCATCTAATTTTAAATGTTCAGGCATGGGTAATAACAAGCAAGTTTTACGCCAGATTATTTCAACGGTAACCTGGTTTTTAAAAAAATCCCTTTCTTTACAGCCAAAGTATAATTATAAACATGAAAAAGATCTTTTTCGCCTGCCTTTTAACAAGCGCATTACAGGCAGCAGCACAGCCCATATACAAATACAATGTTGACCTTACAAAAGTAACGGATGACCAGCTGACCGTTGAATTGCTCTCGCCTCCTGTTGCAAAATCAGAGATCAGTTTCTATCTTCCTAAAATTGTACCGGGTACTTATATGAACAGCAACTACGGCAAATATGTTCACAACCTTAAGGCCTTTGATATAAGTGGCGCAGCGTTGCCGGTCAGCCAGTCAGGTGATAACAGCTGGGTCATTAAAAAGGCGAATAAAATGCACCGCATCAGTTACAATGTGGAAGATACCTGGGATGCAACCATTGCCAATATGGTATACAGCATGTGCGGAACAAGTTTTGAAGCAGGAAAGAATTTCGTGATAAACACACCCGGCATGTTTGGTTATTTTGAAGGGATGAAGAAAATGCCTTTTGAAATATCTTTTACCAGGCCTCCAGGTTTTTATGCGGCAACAGGTTTAATACCCGCAGCAACCAATAACAACACTGACAGGTTTATCTGTGAAAATGCCGATCATTTGTATGATTCGCCCATTATGTATTCACTGCCCGATACTACGTCGATCAAAGTGGGTAATGCCGACGTACTGGTAGCGGTTTATTCGCCGCGTAAAATGGTTACATCAAAATTCATTGCGGCCAACCTTAATAAATTATTGCTGGGCACAAGGGATTACCTGGGGGGTAAATTGCCGGTGGATAAATACGCCTTCATATTTTATTTCAATGGAGAGCAAAAAAAACAAAGTACTACCGGTGCGTGGGAACATTCCTATTCATCTTTTTATAGTTTGGATGAGCGGCCGGAAAAAGAAAGCATCGATGGCCTCGTAAGTATTGCATCCCATGAATTTTTTCATATCGTTACACCACTCACCATCAGCTCAAGAGAGGTAAAAGAATTCAATTTTAATGAGACCGTACTTTCAAAACACGTATGGCTGTATGAAGGCAGTACAGAATACACCGCACACCACGTGCAGGTTTGGGCAGGATTAAAAACACCCGAACAATTCCTGGAGACCTTATCACAGAAAATTGATCACTCCCGGTCTTATATGAATGACAGTCTTTCTTTTACTGAATTGAGTAAAGAGAGTGCGGGCAAATGGGCACCCCAGTATGGCAATGTTTACCAGAAAGGCGCTTTGATCTCTGCATGCCTTGACCTTTACCTCTTAAAATTATCTAATGCACAGTATGGACTTAAAGACCTTAAACACGATCTCTCTGTAAAATATGGCAAGGATAAATTTTTCGAGGATGAAGAACTCTTTGGTATCATTACGGAAATGACATTCCCGGAAATAAAAGATTTCTTTATTGCTCATGTTGAGGGTGGACAACCTTTGCCTTACGAAAAATATTTTGCCATGGCCGGGGTGGAATATTTACCATCTGTTGCTGAAGGAGGCAAGACGCGTAAACATGTTTTGCGCTTTATACCCGGTCCATCTGCCGCACAACTTAAAGTGCGTAATGCATGGCTCAATGATCATGCAACAATGGTACCTGTTGCAAACCCTGCTGATGTTTCAGAGATCGACCAGGTCATAAAAGCGTTGTATGATGTGATATCAGGTCCTGCAGGTCCGCGGGACTGGAACCGCTTCCGCAGCCTTTATCACCCCGATGCTTATATGGCTGCATTCAATGCAAAAAAGGAACTGAGAAAATTTTCGCCTGCACAATACGTACAGAATAACGGTCCCTTCTTTATGCAAAATTCTTTTTATGAAAAAGAGATCGGCCGCAGGGTGAACCAGTTTGGAAATGTGGCACAGGTGTTCACCGCTTATGAATTTACAGCCGGCACTACCCCACCCACCGTCAAACGCGGGGTAAACAGTATCGGGCTTATAAAGGAAAACGGACGCTGGTATATCATGAATATTTCATGGGATGAAGAAAGCAAGGATCAACCCATTCCACCTGATTATATTAATAAGTGATCTTAATTTTGTGTAAACGATGGAAAAGATAGTTATAAGAAAAGCAGGACCGGGTGACCTGGAGACGCTACTTGTTTTTGAACAGGGCGTAATTTCTGCTGAAAGGCCTTTTGACATTACTTTAAAGGGTGACCCTAACCACTATTATGATATTGAAAAGATGATAACCGCAAAAGATGTTGAACTTCTTGTCGCTGAAATTGATGGGGAGTTGATCGGCTCCGGCTATGCCCGTATTGAAAATGCAAAGCCTTACCTGTTGCATGCCCAACATGCCTACCTTGGATTTATGTACGTTGTTCCCCATCACCGCGGGAAGGGTGTAAATAAAATGATCATTGAAGCACTTAGCGCATGGTCAGCTGCTCAAAACATAACCGAGCTAAGACTGGATGTTTATAATGAAAATGAACCCGCCATCAAAGCCTATGAAAGATCTGGCTTTACAAAATATATGATAAATATGCGGATGGGAATGAAGTAATAAAGGCTAGACCGTTGCTGATTTTTCCAATATAAGACAGACCCTTGTGCCCCTGCCTGCTTCACTTTGAACCTGTAACCTGCCGTTTATCGATTCCGCACGTTGTTGCATGCTGGTGAATCCAGGACCGGGTGTCTGTGGCGCAATATCGAAGCCCCGGCCATTATCAATAATGCTAAGCCTTATATCATCGTCATTTTCTTCCAGGTAAACTTCCACCGACGTAGCCTGTGCATGTTCAATAACATTGGTAAGCGCTTCCTGGCAGATGCGGAAGAAATCTGTTTTTATTTCTTCGGTCATGTCATCCTCATTACAGGAGCTGTTAAACTCACATGGCATTTCATTTAAAATGGAAAATTCTTTACACAGCCATACGAGTGTGGCATTCAGTCCAAAGTCACTCATCATTTTCGGGCTGATCGAAAAAGAGACCCGCTGCAGGGTCTTAATAAGCAGTTTAGAAATGGCCAGTGCGTTTTCAATCCTGCTCTTTGCGGGTAATGGCAAAGCGGGAGTATTACCCGCGATCCATTCAACGTCAAATTTCAAGGAAGCCACCAATTGGGCCAGTTCTTCCTGTATTTCATAGGCCAGGTATTTCCTATCCTTTTCAATACTGCTTTTAAAATGTGATGCAAGACCTTTGAATTTTATATACTTTTCTTCTACCTGCTTCTCAATTTGCTTTCGCGCTGTTACATCTTTTGCAATAGCAAAAACAATCTCCCGATCAGGAAAATAGATCGAGGTCCATTCCAGCCAAACGACCTGCCCCGATTTTGTTATATACCGATTTACAAAGTTGAGCAGCGCTTTACCAGCAATCAGTTCGTTCCTGGTCTGTTGGGTATGCGGCTGGTCCTCGGGGTGCTGGAAAGAAGCAATGGGGAGGGAATACAATTCTTCCTCCGTGTATCCCAGTGTATTTAATACCGACTGGTTTATTTTTCTGAAAAAGCCATCCTTACCGGCAATACATACCAGGTCGGGGGTCATCTCAAAGAATGCGGAGAATTCAAATTCTGAGTCCTTCATAAAAAATACGGAATGGTTGCTGAACACTTTAAAATAGGCCTGTCAAAACTAAGAAAAGCAAATAACTTTCCTGTAGCCGTGCCTGTATTCAATATGTAAAGCCTTATCTACAAAAACCCGGTAAAAGTAAAAACCGGTTGGGTGCTGGCCCGCCATTCTGTAACTTGTCAACAGGCCTTCCTTATTATGTGGTACATGGATTGTAATAGTATTTATTAAAATGAATTCCCGATGAATGAATATGATCAGCTTGTTTATAAGGAATTGGCCGAATGGCAAAAGAAGATGCTGCGAAGGCCGGGGCTGTTGAATAACCTGTCGAAGCGGGTTCAAACAAAGATCAATACCTGGATACCGGAGAAGGTACACAATGCCATCACCATTGCCATCAAGCAAATGATACGTGGCGTTCTAATGGGTGCAAAGCATACAACGGCTGATGCATTGGTTCATGGCGACCTGCAGACAAGGGAAGAACTGGTGCAGAAAAAAATAGAATGGTACCGGAAGACCGCTGCGGTTGAAGGCGGCATAACGGGTGCTGGTGGTCTCCTCCTTGGATTGGCTGATTTCCCGATACTGATCGGGCTTAAGATAAAATTGTTATTTGATATTGCATCACTTTATGGTTTTAACGTGAATGATTATAAAGAAAGAGTGTACCTGCTCCACATTTTTGAGCTCGCATTTTCCAGCGATGTACACAGGAAGAATATCTACCTTAAAATGGAAAACTGGGAAGAGAAGCGTGCAGCACTGCCGGAAGATATTAACCGGTTCGACTGGAGAAATTTTCAACAGGAATACCGTGATTATATCGACCTGGCGAAGATGGCCCAGTTGGTACCCGTGATCGGGGCTCCGGTTGGTTTACTGGTTAATTACCGTTTGATGAAAAAACTCGGTATTACCGCCATGAATGCTTACCGGATGAGGTTATTGAAGTCGTGATAAGAACAGGAAACAAATTCTTTTTAATTATAAGCAAAATACTTTATGCCATTGGCAATCAACACGGGGTTACCCGTTTTAATACTTCCGCTATATAGTTCAAAGGAAGAATAGTAAGTAAAAATTGACCTGTCGATACTTTTTACCTTGCCGCGATATGCTTTATCTTCAAATGACCGGTAATAAGTAATTGCGGTAGGGCCAACTGATTTTAATTTTCCGCGAAAGGCTTCGTTCTCGAATGAAGAGAACCAGGTAATGGCATCCCGGCCGATCGTTTTTATATTTCCCCTGTAAGCTTCATTATCGTAGGATAAATAGTAATCGAGGTTGGTAGAGCCGATACTTTTTATTTTTCCTTTCAAAGCTTCGTTCTCGTAAGAAGCATAATAGGTCAAAAGTGTTTTGCCGATGTATTTCACTTTGCCGCGTAGTGCTTCGTCGTCATTAGGAGTATAATATTCTGTCCGCCCGACATATGGCTCAAGTGTTCCGGCGTAATTCTCCGTGTAACCTATAAACCTGTCGAAGCCCCACCTGGTTATATTTCCATCTATGGAAACATATACCTGTACGTTCTCATCAAGTCCGAAAGCAATAATATTTGCACCCGCAGTACTTCCGATAGTTATTTTGGAAATGAGCTGGCTAAATGCCGGGCTAAGGAATGATAAAAATGCTATGGCTAAAAATATTTTTTTCATTGTTATGTCAGTGGGTGTTTAACAAAGATAATATAATCCTTAAAACCTTAGCCTGCATTCTTTACCTACTCGGGAAAACGGCTTAATTTTGCCATATGTTCAAATACCTTTTAGTTTTTTTATTATTGGCAGCCGGCTGTAAGCAGCAAGTTTATAAAAACCCCCATGTAGAAATTAATACGAGGTTGGGTGATATAGAACTCGAGCTTTTTCCTGAACAGGCGCCCAAGACCGTAGCTGCTTTTTTATCTTATGTTGATTCAGGCTTTTATAACAACAGCTCTTTTTACAGGGTACTAAAAGCTGAAGAGTTACCTACCGAAACAAATTCAGGTATCATACAGGGAGGTATCTGGCAAACAAATCCAAAACAAAAAGCATTGCTCCAGGGTATTGTTCATGAAACAACAAAACAAAGCGGCTTATCACATGTAACAGGTACGGTTTCTCTCGCAAGAACTACGCCTGGTTCGGCAAGTTCAGAATTCTTTATCAGCATCGGTGATCAAAGCCCGCTTGACCATGGCAGGCGTGGCACTGAAGATGGGCAGGGCATGGCAGCTTTTGGAAAAGTAGTCAAAGGAATGCCGGTGGTACGCAAGATACAGGCACAGCAAAGTCATGGTGACAGCTTCGATGAAAAAATAGCCATCTATAAAATAACAAGGTTGTAATTATCCCTCCATCGAACTTTTTTTATACTGACGTTGTTAAATTCCATTGCGGCATCAGCATCATTATGAAAAAAAATTATCTTCTTTTTTATCCCTTCCTGTTTTTCGTATCCCTTTTGGCATTGTCTTCCTGTTCTTTTTCTCCACGAACAACAAAGCGGCTATTTGACAAGGCTTCTGTAAGAACATATGATATCATCGTTGTGCCGGGGGGTACATACCATCCATCCGGCTGGGACAGTATTTTAAAAGGAAGGGTATACTGGTCGAAATTCCTTTACGATAAAGGGATCGCAAAGAACATTATGTACTCCGGTTCTTCCGTGGCATCGCCCTATTATGAAGGCGAGATCATGAAGATGTATGCCATAGCAATTGGCATACCTGCGGAACATATTTTTACGGAACTGAAAGCGGAGCACAGTACAGAGAACCTTTATTATTCTTATCACAAGGCTAAAAAGCTTGGCTTTGATAAGATCGCACTGGCCACTGATCCTTACCAGGCAAAACAATTGCGCAGCTTCGCAAAACTCAGGATAAGCAGGGATATAGACATTATCCCCATCATATTTGATACCTTAAGGGCAATGCAGTCCACCATGACCAATCCTGTGATCGATCATCAAATGGCATACAATGACAATTTTGTACCGCTTAAAACACGTGAGTCTTTTTGGAAAAGATTAAAAGGCACCATGGGGAAAAATATTGACCATGGTGCCTATAAGTAACCGGAAGCAAAATTATTTTACTTTAAAAGAAACCTCCCTGTCTCCCCACCATAAAGAAACCTTACCTGCAGGAGAAATGGTAAAGGTCATTTTTTCAGCAAATTCCTTTGCTTTGTCGGCCTTCGCCGTAACCCTCAGCTGGTCATCGTTTTCGTTATATTTAAAGGCACCCCATTGCTTCCATGTTTTGCTGAAGATGATCGTCCAGTCATTTCCATCCACAACAGTGAATAAAGCATACTTACCCTTTGGCAGCGCTTTCCCTTCAATTGTTATGTCATTATCCACTTCAAAAACAGTGGCTTCATTTGCACCTGTACGCCAAACCTCTCCATCCATGGGTTCAATGTCTTTACCAATGGTCCTTCCCTTTACAGAAGGCTGGCTATAATCGATGCTAATGGTGGCATCGCCTACTTTTTGTGTAACCAGTGCCGGGGGGCTGGGACGTTTTGATTTGTCAGCCTGTGCACTTGAAGTAGCGACTGTCAATAACAACAAACTCATAAGACTTACAGAAAAAAGATACTTCATGATATAAAATTTAAGTTGATTAAATTAAAACATTAAGTTATCCTTTTTTCTTCTTCGTGCTAAAAAATTAGGCTGACCCCCCTTTTTTAATAGATGAGTGGAAACAATGATCAAAAACCTGTTACTAGCTTAATCTTTCCCAGTTGATCTCACCAACAAGGTCTTTGTTGTTGTCAATTACTATATAGGCTATGTATGCCACCCGGCTAAGGTTCACCGCCCGCCTGGTAAATTTATCAATGGCGTATTCGCTCAGTTTAAAAGGCCGGTGGGGCTCAAGAAAGGTCCTCATCTGCACAAGAATATTCTCTACCGTTCCGGTAGCTTTTATTTCTGTTTCTTTTGATGGGAGAATTTCTTTTTCAATGTTGGTATAACCGTTCCGGGCTAACCATAATTCTACGTGATTTTCGCCGGCAAGCTCGATCTCGGCTAAGGACAGTTCTGGCATAGTTGTTTAGTTTCAGTCGCCAAATATAGGGGCTTATTCGAAACAAACAAGTATTTTTACTATAATAATGCCGTATTTTCCACATTCAGTTTAAAATTCATCTTAAAAGCATTTTTTCACTGAATGATACCCTGGCGGGCAATTAAGGTCTCAAGATAATGCTTGCACAGGTATTATCCTAATCGGGTATCAGTCCTATCGGTATGATTATTTCCCATTTGTTCTTCACAAGCGGGTTCAAAAGGTCTCTATCGAGCAAATGAGAGAACCTCACACCAAAACTTACCGGCAAGGCGTTCCAGATCTTGGTATCAAAATATACCTCCCCTCCTGTACTGCGGCTCATTATCTCCGTTAGCACGCCATTCACCCTGGCTTTTGCATTGGTATAATCATAAAAAGCATTGCCTCGGATGCGTTGAAAGAAAATGATGTTTCCAAAACCCCAATCAGGATAAACCAGGGGCAGGTGATAATTTACACCAAGCTTGTACATCCTTCTTGTGCTTAAAGCCTCGTATCCTCTTGAATAAGAAAAGATATTACTGAACAGGTCGGGCAATGTATCCCGTTTTTGATAAGCTGCATTTATTACCAGGCTATGATTCACTGCTAAACCCGGGAAGTAAAGCGAAGAATGCCCTACGAACTTATAGCTGTCACGGAAATTGACCGCATCACGGTAATTCAACGAAAGTGTTTGCGCCCAGCGTGGATTAATGTGCTGCCTCGCACGCTGGCTCAAATTACTGAACGTTAGAAAGGCATTGATATACTTGATCGCTTTATTATCAAAAAGATCTTTGCCAACACCCCTGTAATAATACTGCTCGAGGTTATAACCAGCCCCAAAATTTAAAAATTTATTGGTGCGGCCGCCAATGAAACTTAAGGGAATGGAAATACCGGCGTTTAAGGTTGCGGAATTAAAGCTTACCGGTTTTCCAAATGCAGTATCCAGCGTACGGTTAAAACTTCCTTCTGCACCAAGACTTAAAAAAGGTAACCAACCGGCGTAGATCGCATCAAAACCAACGGTATGGCTTTTGTCATTGTAATTATAAACATAGCTCAGCTGGTTCTTGAAACTGCTGAGTATATTATCGCTGGAAAATGTATATCCAAATTCAGGATCGTTAACCACCGGTCTCCAGCTATGAAAATTAAATAAGCGGAAAGACTTGCGGTATTTTGTAACAGCGTTTTTCATGCTGCCTGTTGCAGTTTCTTCAAAGCTGCTGTCGCTTAAAGTATATAATATCCTTTCTCCTGTTCTTGTTGACATAGAGTCTGTATAGTATCTGGTTTTAGCAATTATAAAATCCAGGTTTGAAACCGGCAGCCATTCTGCCCGGTCAAGGTTCATCCCTGCGATCCTGTAACCATCGTCGGTAAACTCTGAAACCAGCATCTCCCCTTTTGCATTCACTGTGGGCTGGTACACCCCGTTAATATTATTAGTGAGCCGGAATATTTTTTTGTTGCTCATGGTTATGGCAAATACCTTGTCCGCATTATTATTCATTGCGCTGAAATACACAGTATCACCTTTCACAAAAGGATAACCTATAACATTAAAGGAAAAGGGCGTAAGGTTTTCTGTTGCACCCGTTGTAAGGTCAACTTTTACCAATACCATATTCCCCTGCGGGTTCCTTACCGCTGATACGGCTGTATTGGAATTAACATATTTTGCCTGCGTAAAGAAATAGTTGCGTGAATTGGGCAGCTTCATAATAACAGTTCCTGTAGCCGCATTGATGCGGTGAAGCCCGTTTGTTCCGTCTGTATTTACATTCACTGCAAGTATCTCGGTACCATCCTCATTTATATCAGGCGAAAAATATTTTGAACGGTGAGTAACCTGTTGCTGTTGCCCGGTTTGTATGTTCAATACGTTGATTATGCTATAATCCCGGTTACCCCACCTGGGATCGCTTTGGTAAGACGCATAAACTATTTTACCATTCCTGTAAGAGTAATAATCTTCCAGTACATAATCCTTTACCCTTATCTTTTTTTCCTTTCCCTTTACCAAAAGATAAAATGCAGGCACTTCTTTATAAGACCTTTTTGTTACCAGGATGCTGTCATCATTTATATAATGGGGGAACTGGTAATCCACAACATTATTATTTTTAACCGGGGTGAGATAAGTAAAAGGAGAAACCGGGGAACTTTGTGTTACCAGCGACTTATCCCTGAAGTATTCCAGCGCATCCTGCCGGAACTGCCTGTACGTTTTACCGGAGTATCTTTCAATTGCCCTGTTAAAAGGATAGAATAAACCCCTGAACCTAACCGCATCATTGGTAACTTTTTTCCAAAAGTCTTCGCCATATTTATCGTAGCCATATGCGGTTAACATATAGCCCAGGCGATAATGGTCGGGTACATAGTCCCTGTAAGAGCCGCTGCGCAATTTCATCCAGGAATAATTCTTATTGGCCAGCCACAATGATTTAAACCCGTTATAAAATGCGGGCATCCTGCCGCGGCCCTGTGCACTTACCAGAGTTTCCTGCCAAACTGCATCACCTTCGAAAAAATAATCGGGTACCACGATGCCATTAGCAAGCAGTTGCCCTTCCTGTCCTAAAAAAAATGAAAATAGTTTGGTAAAGCCTTTATTGAAATTGCTGAATT
>DATHEH010000362.1:0-2117 GCA_035318685.1 Ferruginibacter sp. | reverse complement strand
TACAAAAAGCATTATAATTATTTGAACCTCCCCACGCACCTGCGCCGGTTTCCCATCCCAAAAGGTCAGGAACCCCATACACTATAACATGTCCGCCATCTGCGTTAGTTCCCCATTCCTGTCCATACATGCAAATAAAAGTTCCGTTATTGTTTGCTGTATCTGCCTGGTGTAAACCCATTGCATACCTGGGCAAACGCATGCCCGGGTTGTTAGCGGCCGTATAATGATTGTGTTCTGAGATACCCAAAAAATCCATATGATAGGATCCTTTTGCATAATTATAATTATCCCCCGGTGTAAAGTAACCGGTGGTCATACTATCCTTATTACCATCTGAGTAAGAGGAGTGGCTGTTAATATTGCCAAAGTAAAAGTTATACTGGCAAAACGCAGGAAAGCAGCCTATTGCTAGGATAAAGGTAAAAATGGGTTTCATTAGGTGTAATTCTTCATATAAAACGCAGGATGGATAAGAATATTATGACAGACACCAATTTAAATAATCGTCATATTATAGAAAATGTTCTGCTATGGCTGTTTTGAAGCAGGAAGACTCAACCCTCCTTCTCCCTCCACCGTGGAGAGGGAGCGGTGGATTGAACATATTATAACATGGAATCTTCCACATCATCATGTATCCTTCTTCACCAATAATGTAAATAGTATTTTTTTGCAAAATGTGAACTCTGCTCATATCTTCCGGGGGTTTCGCCCCTCGGGAGATAGGAAGGGCTCTACTGTTTTATAAATCTTGTTTCTGCAACTCTTTCCTTGTTTGCGATAACGACAAGAATATAATTTCCGTTTGCAAGGCTGCTGATATTCGCGGAGAGGATATTTTTACCGGCAACAATGGAAGCCGTCATTGATTTTATTTCTCTTCCTTCGGTATTATAAATTTTGCAAAGCACAATGGCGTTCTCCGAAACTGCCAGTACAATATTAAGGTCACTGATTACCGGGTTGGGATTTATACTGATCCTTTTTACAATAGAATGATCGAACATCACCGGAACAATGTCAGAGTACCTGTATTTGCCATCCAGGTCAAATTGCTTCAGCCTGTAAAAATTAAGACCATTGACCGCACCTGCATCTGTAAAATCATAACTGGTAGGGGACGAAGTAGTATGATACTTACTGTACACATTGCCTATCTTTTCAAAATGGCTTCCGTCAAAAGAACGCTCGATCTCAAAATGATCTGCATTTATTTCCTGCGCAGTGATCCAGTTCAGCCAGATCTCTTCTTTCTGTTGTATGCCTTTGAATCTTGTTAATTCCAATGGTACGATCACCGCGGTGCGGTTCACCCAGATCGGCGCTGTCCAGATGACATTACCATCCACCTGTGTGATCTTTGCAAAATAGTAATAGTTGATACCAATGGAGCTAACATGACCATAGCTCAGGGATGCACTGCCTGTATTAGAACTGAGCAGGGTTGCAACAGCGCCGCTGCCTGTGATGCCATAGAATATTTCTATTTTGCTGGTGTTATCATTTGGATCTCCGGGTGCATCGGGGTCATTTACTGTTACAGAAATGGATGAATTGCTGGTGCTGGTAAAAAAAGTGCCCATGAATTTCCCGTTAATGGTAAAATTTACCTGCGCATTCCAATCCTCAGAAGCATAAAACCTGTTGGCTTTGAATGCGGCCATGATACTGTCCCTGTTCAGGGTGGACGCCAATACTACCGTTCGTGACTTATTTGTTCTGCCAAAAGTGGTGTTGTGGTTATCATGATCAATAGTGGGTCCAACATGATAACCCTTTGCCAAAGCTTTTAAGAATTTATCTTCATACGAACCCGCGGGCGGATCGGTGTAATTGGTAGTGATGGAAAAGGCATTGCCGCTTCTTACGGCTACACCGGCAACAATACTGTCTGTATCGGCAACATAAGGAGCAGCATCAAGCAAGTTACCATAATCCCCGGTTTCCGGATGCGCCAGCGTGCAGAATGCTGTTGGATATGACCGGACAATGGGCCAGAAGCTGGCAAAATCTCCCTTTGCGCAATAGACATCATAATTATTTGCTGGTCCCCACGCACCAATTCCGCTTTCCCAGCCGATCAGCAATGGCACACCATAAACAACAATATGTCC
>DATHEH010000361.1:0-2969 GCA_035318685.1 Ferruginibacter sp. | reverse complement strand
CCAGGATATGCGCCCGCTCCAAATGCCGCCAGCTTTGCCGGTAATATTTTTTTGCAAATGCATCCTTTGCATCCAACAACTCTTTCCTGTAATAAGGCTTCAATGCTTTAGGCATTGTTGTATGTATCTTCATGATCAGAATTTAATTTTTATTCCTCCGTTTGTAACGAAGCCTTCCGTATGGTTCCAGATATCGTCAAAGCCCGGGTTACTGTGTGGCGGGTTTACAACGGCCTTATATTTACTTTGCCGCTGGTCGGTAAAGTTCTCGAAATTTATATAAAAGGAAAACTTACCGAATGTCTTTTGGGCCATAAAGCCAAACTCCCAGAACGATGGCGTTTTGTTACCATTGTACAGGTTCTGGCTGCCGGTCAGGTAACCTTCAAGCCCAAGCTTAAAATTGTCTTCCTTCTCATACATCAGTGTAAGGTTCAGTTTGTTTTTTGGCAGTAAGGGCAGGAACTGGTTACCTGTTAAGTAAGTTGCTTTTGCATTGGTGAAAGTATAGCCAACAAATAATTTCAGGTCTTCTTTAAAAATGAATTTCAGGTTAGTCTCGAAACCGCTGCTGGTAATGGGCTTTGAAGCATTGGCAAAATAATAATTACCAAGACCATCCGGTTGCAGCACGAGTGGCTTACTAATAGACGTATAAAAGAACATCTGGTTGATGCTGAATTCAAAATCTTCAACGATCTCTGTTTTATAATTGATGTCTGCTGTGCCGCCCACGCTTCGTTCTGCTTTCACATTATTCAATGGTAATACATTTTGGTACTGCATGGTCTCCGTCTGCTCGGTAAAAATGGTCGGCAGTTTGTAACCAAGGCCACCTCCTATCCTGGAGCTTACCTTATCCGTGATCTTGAATAATGCCGAAAATCTTGGTAACACAAACGTCTGGCTCTTTTTGTAGTTGCTGTTCTTATAGTTCACATATTCCACCCTTACCCCACTTTCGATCTTTACCCTATCGGTAATATCCCAGGTATCCTGCAAGTATGCCCCGGCTGTTGAGGCCTGTATATCCTGCACGGGCGTACTTTCTTCCCTGAATTTATCAAACACAAAACTCAGCCCGCTGATGAGGGTATGTTTTTGCTTATAAAACAATAAGGACAGATCCGTGAAGCTATTTGTGTTGATACCTGCAAAACCATAATTGGGGATATTTATATGACGATCAAATATGCTCACGCTTTGCTTTAATTTGAAACTGTTGCGGTTTGCAAACTTCTTCTCAAATTCAAGTGTTGATGTATTCCTTATGGTCCTGTTCTTTTCAAAATACACATGTCCCGGCAATGATCTTCCCTTGATCACCTGCATATCTCCGCCGGTATTTGTTCCCTTTGTAAAGCTGTTGCCCATCATTAAACTGGTGGAGGGATTGAAATAAAAGAATAACCTGGGGTTGATGGTAAAGTTGTTGCTCTTCGGTATTTCCGAAAAATCATCCTTATCCACGTCATACTCTTTTTGAAAATTGAACAGGCCCAATAATGAGTAGCCAAATTTACCTTTCTTCTTCGACGCATAGCCGCCGATATTTGTTTGCCCGATAACAGACTGGTTGAAGATGAAGTCGTATTCTCCTTTCTCCTTTGGTGTTTTTGAAATAAAATTCACTACGCCGGCGATAGCGCCGCCTCCATACAAGGTTGATGCCGGTCCCTTTATCACTTCCACCTGTTTAAGGTCCAATGGCGGAATTTCCAGTACACTCAGCCCGCTTGCAAAATTACCGAAGTTGGGATAGCCGTCTTTTAAAAGCTGGGTATATCTCCCGTCGAGCCCCTGTACCCTTATGCTTGCATTGCCGCTGGTAGCCGAAGTTTGCTGCACCTGCAGACCTGTACTTTCATGCAGCAGCATGGATACATTTGACGGGCGCATATTATTCTTCTCGTCTAGTTCCTCACCGTCGATCGTTTCAACTCTTGTTGGTGTGTTCTGTATCGTCCTGCTCGTTCTCGTACTTTGAATCACTACTTCTTCCAGGTCTTCTGAAGCTTCGGATAATAATATTTCCACGCCATCCGTATTTACCAGCGGAAAATTAAAGCTTTGTGTTACCGGTTCATAACCGGTATGACTAAAAACCAGGCTTTGTTTTCCAGGTGGGATATTTTTTAATTCAATAATACCTTGCTCATCGGAGACCGCGCCATTTTGGGTATTCTGTAAAATGACATTCACACCGGCCAGGGGCGCCTTTGTTTTACCATCCCTTACGGTCACTTTAAAAATATTTTGTGCACCTGCACTATGGATAAATATCGTTGCCAGCAGCAACGCAATTAATTTTTGCATGTAGATTTTTTTCTGTTAATGAATGAAGGAACATACGGAAGCATGTCCATATACCTATGTTATTAACAGGCCCTGGGCGGCTGCCAGATATTGCCGGAAAATTCGGAAGGGAGTGAGATATTATTGTAAAAGCATTGAAGCCTTTCTTTCATAACGGGCCTTGCAATTGCAATACCGGGTGACTGAAGATTTGATGAAACGATGTGAACACAGCAAAAGCATGCGCAAAAAGGTTCGCAGCCCTGTTCTTTATTTTCATGATCATTAGTGTTTACATCCTTTACAAGAGAAGATTGAACGGTCTCTTCACAGTTGTCCGTTTCCGTGCAGGGTAAGCAGGGAAGGATCAGGATATAAAGGCTAAACAAGAGAGACAAAAGTTTCACAGGGCAAATATAGTACTAAGTGCCCGAAGAGAAAAGTAGTGGCATTTTCCTCTTTCTCTCCCGCTGCTTCTTAGTCGCACCCGGCTATCCAGATTTAATATACATTTTAAAATATCCTTTTTTAACTTGTATTGCCAAGTTATGTATATGAAAAAGATTGCAGCAGTATCCCTTTTAGCAGGTTTATTATTCTTGTTTAACGTGCAAGCACAAAATAAAGCCGATGGTATAAGTGGCACCTGGCTGACAACCGGTGAGAACGCTGCT
>DATHEH010000360.1:0-12350 GCA_035318685.1 Ferruginibacter sp. | reverse complement strand
AGGATGTGATCTTTTCACAGCACCTCATTTACGCTTTAAGAACGGCAAAGAACCGCTTCACACACTTTTTTATATCTATTGCAACATTACCTTACGAAGTTTATTTCAATGCCGATGCGGTTTTACGTACCCTGTGGCGGTTGCTTATCTCCCGTAAAAAATTATTGCAATGGAATCCCTTTCAAAACCAGCAAAACAATAAAAATGTTTTCCGGTTCTATGCGGATATGTGGTTTGCTCCTTTTTTTGCAGCCGCGGTATTCATTTACCTCAGCATCAATTTCCCTATGGTCTTGGTACTTGCAATTCCATGGTTAGGGCTTTGGGCCATGTCGCCATTTATCACATGGCTCATTAGCCGGCCGGTTGTGCACAAGCAGGTGGATATATCCAATGACCAAAGGGTTTACCTGCGCAAACTGGCAAGAAAGACATGGGCATTCTTTGAAACCTTTGTAACAGAACAGGACAACTGGCTCCCGCCTGATAATTACCAGGAACACCCTGTTGAAAGAATTGCACACCGCACATCACCAACTAATATCGGGATGGCATTATTATCCAATCTTACCGCGCATGATTTTGGATATATCACCACCAGCCAATTAATAGAGCGCACTTCCAATACCATACGCACAATGCTGCGCCTGGAAAAATACCGCGGACATTTGTATAACTGGTATGATACGCAATCACTGGTGCCGCTGGCGCCAAAATATATTTCTACTGTCGATAGCGGTAACCTGGCCGGTCATCTTATTACTTTAAAACAGGGATTGCTTTCGCTGGCACACAATAAAATTTCCGGCGGGGCTTTTTTTGAAGGGCTGGCCGATATCATAAATATCATTTCGGAAAAAACAAGCTCTCCTGAAACATCCATTTTACTCAACAGGTATGTGTATGAACTAAAAGAGAACTACCCCCGGGTGTTGAACAACCTCGCAGAAACAAAAAAATATTTTGATGAGCTCCAGGCATCTTTTACACACCTGCTTATACAACTTGACTTTGATAACGATACGGAAGAATCCTGGTGGGCACAAAAAGCAACATCACAGATAGCGGATGCAAAGAATGAACTGGCATCGCTTTGTCCATGGCTTGTATTAACTGCGGCCCCGGCAAAGTTCAATGACCTCATTCCTTCATTACCCGCAATTCCCACTATGCGTGAACTATCCAGGATAGAAGAGATCATGCTGCACAGGATAATCAATTACGATTCTGCGGATAACAGTACAGAAGAAAATGAATGGCTTGATAATTTCAGGACCATCATTACGCAATCGGGCAGGCGTGCAAAGGAAATAATCATTACCATGGAACAGCTCGCCTCAAAATGTAATGAGCTTGCCAATATTGATTATGATTTTCTTTATTACAGGTCGCAACACTTATTGACCATCGGGTATAATGTTGATGAACATAGAAAGGACAGCGGCTTTTACGACCTGCTTGCTTCAGAAGCCAGGCTTACTACATTTACTGCGATAGCGCAGGGAAAATTACCGCAGGAGAGCTGGTTTGCATTAGGCCGGCAGCTCACCCGGGTTGGTACCACACCCATTCTTTTATCCTGGAGCGGATCAATGTTTGAATACCTGATGCCATTGCTGGTGATGCCAACCTATGAGAACACTTTATTGAATCAAACCTATCATGCCATCATCCAGAAACAAATGGACTACGGCAGGAAAAGAGGCATACCCTGGGGCATTTCAGAATCTGGTTACAATATGGTAGACGCCCACCTCAATTACCAGTACAAGGCATTTGGTGTGCCGGGCACCGGCTTTAAACGCGGCCTGGGAGAGGAACTTGTTATATCCCCTTATTCAACAATGATGGCTTTGATGGTGGAACCCGAGTACGCCTGTAATAACCTCGAGGTTTTAAAGGCCGCAGGGTTCGAAGGCAGGTATGGATTTTATGAAGCGATCGATTATACCGCTTCGCGTTTACAAAGAAAGCAAACCCATACCATCATACGTTCATTTATGGCCCATCACCAGGGAATGGGATTTTTGTCCCTGGCTTATCTCTTACTGAATAAACCGATGCAGCAACGCTTTGTCATGGATACGCGGGTAAAGTCTGCCTTGTTATTATTACAGGAAAGGATACCGAGAATAAGCACGTTCTATTCACCGGTGCTTCATGCATCAGACCTGAGTGTAACACCGGCAAATGATACTACGATGCGGGTGATCAATACCCCGCATACTGCTATACCGGAAGTACAGTTATTATCGAATGGAAGATACCATGTTATGGTAACCAATTCAGGCGGTGGATATAGCCGCTGGAAAAATATAGCAGTAACACGCTGGCGTGAAGACGCTACCTGTGATAACTGGGGAACATTCTGTTATATACGTGATGTGGATAATGATACTTACTGGTCATCAGCTTACCAACCTTCATTACAACAGGGCGACAATTATGAAGCCGTGTTTTCGCAGGGCCGTGCGGAGTTCAGGCGTACAGACCTTGCACTTGAAACGCATACCGAAATCGTTGTGTCCCCCGAAGATGATATTGAATTAAGGAGGATACACCTTACCAACCGATCACGCAAAAGAAGAACGATAGAGATCACCAGTTACGCAGAAGTAGTGCTGGTGCCGCCCCTTGCAGAAGAAATGCACCCGGCATTCAGTAACCTTTTTGTTGAAACTGCCATTAATGAAGAACGGCATGCGATCATTTGTACACGCAGGCCGAGGTCTGTTGAAGAACAGGTGCCCTGGATGTTCCATTTAATGAAAGTTGTGGATGCGGAAGTGAAAGATATATCCTACGAAACAGACAGGAGTAAATTCATTGGCCGCGGGTATACCATCAATAAACCAAAAGTAATGAGCAGCAATGCTGCATTGCCCGGCAGTAAAGGTGCTGTGCTTGATCCTGTCGTTGCCATCCGTTACCGTATCGTCATTGAACCGCATGCATCTGCAACCATCGATGTTGTGATGGGTATTGCCGAAACAAAAGACCTGTGTAATGTATTGATAGAAAAATACCAGGATAATCACCTTACCAACCGCGTGCTTGAATTGGCGTGGACACATAGCCAGGTAATACTAAGGCAAATAAATGCCATAGAATCCGACGCACAGTTATATTCACGTCTGGCCGGCTCCATCATTTTTGCAAATGATTCCTTACGTGCCGACCCGGCTGTCATCATCAAAAATCAGCGTGGCCAGTCGGGGCTCTGGGGTTATTCTATTTCAGGAGACCTGCCGATCGTGTTGTTACAGATCGAAGATTCTAATAATCTTGAACTTGTAAAACAACTGATACAGGCGCATGCTTACTGGCGCATGAAGGGATTAATGGTTGACCTTGTTATATGGAACGAAGACCATGGTGGCTACAGGCAGGTATTGCAAAACCAGATACTGAGCCTGCTAACACCAGGTGTAGCCGCAGATGTTAAGGATCAACCCGGTGGTATCTTTATCCGCTCTTCCGACCAGATATCCAATGAAGACAGGATATTATTTCAAACCGTGGCGAAGGTTGTGATTTCAGACCGGCTGGGAACACTGGAAGAACAGATCACAAGACGAAATAAATTAAAAACAACGATACCTTATTTCAGCCCTTCTAAATTCCATGCCTCAAGTTTCACTTCTGTTGCGCAACCGGAAGGATTACAGTTTTTTAACGGCACCGGCGGTTTTTCTGCTGATGGAAAAGAATATGTGATAACCACCACACCTGCACAGGCAACACCTGCACCATGGAGCAATGTATTGGCCAATCCTGATTTTGGAAGCATCATTACAGAAAGCGGCCAATCGTATACGTGGATAGACAATGCCCACGAATTTCGCCTCACACCCTGGAACAATGATCCCGTAACGGATCTCAAAGGCGAGGCATTTTATATAAGGGATGAAGAGAGCGGCAGGTTCTGGTCACCATGTCCTTTACCATGCCGCGGTGCATCACCATATATAACAAGACATGGGTTTGGCTACAGTAGTTTTGAGCACAGCGAGGATGGCATTGACACCTCAATGACGGTGTATGTAGATATACAGGCGCCTGTTAAATTCTTTGTTTTAAAATTCCATAATAAATCACACCGTGCAAGACGCCTGTCTGCAACCGGTTATGTAGAATGGATATTGGGCGACCTTAAAGCGAGAACACAGATGCATGTGGTAACAGAACTGGACGGCAGTAGCGGGGCCATTCTTGCACATAATGCATACAATACCGAATTTGACAACCGTGTTGCTTTTTTTGATGTGGATGATGTGAACAGGACCATCACCACAGACCGCACAGAATTCATAGGGCGTAACGGTACGCTTGCGTATCCTGACGGGCTCAACAGGTCAAGATTTTCGGGAAGAACCGGCGCATCGCTTGATCCCTGTGCAGCGATCCAGGTTTCATTTGACCTTGCAGAAGACCAGGAAAGGCAGGTCGTATTCAGGTTAGGTGCCGGTAAAAATATAAATGATGTACTGACTGTTATTAAAAAGTTTGAAGGAAGTGCCGCCGCGGAAATGGCATTAATTAAAGTGAATGAATTCTGGAGAAACACGCTTGAAATGGTACAGGTTGAAACTCCTGATACCGCTGTGAATATTTTAACCAACGGATGGTTAACTTACCAGACACTTGCAGCACGTATCTGGGCAAGAAGTGGTTTCTATCAGTCGGGTGGTGCATTTGGTTTTAGGGACCAGTTGCAGGATGTACTATCACTCATTCATATAAAACCAGACCTGGTAAGAGCACAGATACTCCTATGCGCTTCAAGGCAATTCAAGGAAGGCGATGTGCAGCATTGGTGGCACCCGCCTGTAGGAAGAGGTGTACGTACTACCTGTTCGGATGACTACCTGTGGCTGCCCTTTGTTACCACAAAATATGTGATCGCAACCGGCGATACGGGCATACTTGATGAATCCATCAATTTCATTGAAGGAAGATTATTGAATGCAGGAGAAGAAACTTATTATGATCTTCCCATCAGGTCTGATAAGCAGGCTTCATTGTATGAGCATTGCGTAAAGGCCATTAACCATGCACTGGTATTTGGTGATCATGGTCTGCCTTTCATCGGTTCCGGCGACTGGAATGACGGAATGGATAAGGTGGGGCATCACGGCAAAGGAGAAAGTGTATGGCTGGCTTTTTTCCTCTACGATATATTAATGAAGTTTGTTGAAATAGCCGAGATGAAAAATGATAAACCATTTATAAAAAAATGCAAAGAAGCGGCAGCGCATTTGCAAACCAGTATCCATGAAAATGCATGGGACGGTGAATGGTATCGCAGGGCTTATTTTGATGACGGTACACCACTGGGTACTAAAAATAACGAGGAATGCAAGATCGATTCCATTGCACAAAGCTGGTCTGTATTATCCGGTGCCGGCGACCCTGAGCGGCAGTTAATGGCAATGAATGCTGCCGAGAGATACCTGGTGCGAACCGAGGATCGCATCATTCAATTATTTGATCCGCCTTTTGATAAAACCAAAATGAATCCCGGTTATATAAAGGGCTATGTGCCGGGTGTAAGAGAAAATGGGGGTCAATATACGCACGCTGCCATATGGCTTATCATGGCTTTTGCTGCTTTAGGTGATAACAAAAGAACATGGCAGTTATTACAGTTGATAAACCCCTTGAATTACGGAAGAGACGCTGCAACCATGGCTACTTATAAAACGGAACCTTATGTAATTGCTGCAGACGTTTATGCAGAGCCCTTGCATAAAGGAAGGGGAGGATGGACATGGTACACCGGCTCAGCAGGATGGATGTACCAGTTAATGACAGGCTCATTACTGGGATTAAAAAGGAAGGCTGATAAATTATACTTCTCACCTTGTTTCCCCGCAGAATGGAACTCGGTGAAGATCCGCTACCGGTATTTTAAGAGCATTTATGTGATCGAAGTACTGCAACAGGATACGATCCCGAAGATCATCATAGATGGAAATGAAACAACCAATGATCATGTTCTCCTCGTTGATGATGGGATCGAACACCAGGTAAAGATCATTGCAAAGATCAACAGGAATATCAATTTTCCTGAAGGGATAAAGAAGATATCGCTGTCATCTTAAGTGTGTCATTGTATATATCCTGAACTTAAAGAATTGCTTTCATAGTTCCTGATCTTATTATACAATGTCTTGCGGTCAATATTCAATAGTTCGGCAGCCTTTGATTTATTGAAATTTACCTGCTGTAGGGCATTCAGGATAGATTCGTATTCCGCCTTTGCAGCAGTGTCTTTTAAGAAGATCCCTTTTTTTGAGCCAGGGCCGTCATCAAATGGCCGTTTTTGAAAATGACTGGCGGGAACATATGTTTTATCATTGACAGGCATTATCTCAAAGGGAAGTGATTGCACGGTTATTTTGTGTGTATCTGTCACCAGTGCGGCACGCCTGATCACGTTCCTTAATTCCCTTAAATTACCCGGCCATGAATAATTGATAAAGATCTGCATCACTTCTTCTTCAAAGCCATGTATGGATTTACCCAATTCTGTTCTTGTGTTTTGTAAAAAGAAATCCGCAAACAACGGTATGTCGTCCTTTCTTTTACTCAGCCGGGGAATATTTATAGAGAACTCATTAAAACGGTGATAAAGGTCTTCACGGAATTTGCCTTTTTTATACGCATCCTGTAAATTCTCGTTGGAAGCTACGATGATGCGGATATCCAACGGCATTTCACTTGTTCCGCCAACTCTTTTAAATCTTCTTTCCTGTATCACACGCAATAAAGAAGCTTGTATGTCGTAGGATAAATTACCTACTTCATCTAAAAATAAAGTGCCGCCATTCGCCATTTCAAAATGGCCTTCCTTATCAGCCATGGCTCCTGTAAATGCGCCTTTCACATGGCCGAATAATTCACTGCCGGATAATTCTTTTGATAAGGTGCCGCAGTCCATGGCAACAAAAGGCTTATTCCTGCGCTTGCTTATGTTGTGGATCGTTCTTGCGACAACTTCTTTACCCGTTCCGCTTTCACCATACAGGATCACATTATAATCGGTGTTGGATACGATCTCTACCTGGTAGTATAATTCCTTTGATTGTTTTGACTGGCCTTCCAGCAAATAGCCTTCCTGTAAATGTTTGTTTGACTTTTTCGATCTTTCTTCCATGCCGTTCTTTGAAGATTCTTTTATAACAGTATTCAGGGCATTTAAGATCTCTTCCGGTACAAATGGCTTAGTGATATAATCGTGTGCTCCCGATTTTATTACCTCTACTGCGGTTTTGATATCAGAAAATCCCGTGATGATGAGAATGATGGCGTTGGGGTCATGCGCTTTTATTTCTTCCAGTACTTCTATACCTGTTTTATCTCCTAACCTGTAGTCGCAAATGACAACATCGAATTCTCCCTGTTTATATTTTTCTATTCCCTTTTCACCACAGTGTGATTCTTCCACCTCGTACCCGTTCCTGCAGAGAAAATTATTAAGAAGGAAACACATGTCAAGATCGTCGTCAATAACCAGTATCCTTTTCTTCATATGCTTCAGTTTTAGGATAAAAAATGAGTTGTTACAAAACGGAACGGTAGATCATTCTGTTGAGGCCACGATAATTCCTTTCTTGTGGAGCGAAAAATTTGCGATTTTTAAAATAAAAGTTTCAAAAATTATGCCATATAACAGCCTCCACCGTTGTAGAGCTATGCATCAACTAATCTTCTTAAAAGCATAATTACCCTTGATGTGCTGGTTCAGGTAGGTTCCTTTTGAACCCGATCTTTTCATTGCATTGTATATGCTCAGCGGAACGTTTAGGTAATCATAGATACTGCCCGAAACGAAAATTATCCTTAGCCTGGAACTAAGATCATCATATTCTATTTTTGAGATAACTGAGGATGGCATAACCACTCATTTAAAAAAATACAAATAAAAATATTTCGTTGTGTATTATTTTCCACAGAACTGAGCCTGTGCGGCTTTTATCATCCGGTAAGATGCAGGGGGTCCGGCCCTCGCAATAACAGCAAAATTTTTATTTTCAAGTTTATTGTATTGGATAAAAAAAGCTTCCAGTTCTTTAAGGAGCCTGGAAGGAAGGTCTGTGAACGTTTTAACCTTTTCAAAAATCACAGAATCGGTCGGTACAGCCAGGTACCGGTCATTCCTGATCTTTTTGTTTTTTGGCCCTGTTTGTTCCGCCTTCAAACAACCAATCAGTTTACATTCCACCCGGCACCCCGGAAATGTGCCGAATTCAGCAATAAGAATGATATCCAGGGGGTCACCATCGCCTCCTTTGGTGCGGGGAATAAATCCAAAATCAAACGGGAATACCATGCCGGCAGGTAATGCTTTCTTAAGTTTAAAATGATCGTTCACCGGGTCATAATTATATTTAACGGCGCTTCCTTTTGGTGTTTCTATTATTACTTCAATTGATCGCATGATTTAAGATCTAAATAAAAAATTGAGCCAATTAAGTTCAAAGCCTGCTTTTTATATAGTTCATATTCTCAAGTGCACCCGTTCCCCATGTGTTGTTGAAGTATAAATAAACAGTTTTGATACCAGCTCTCCGTTTGATCTTTTTAATGATATCATCCAGGTATTCTTCGCTATAGGCGGATTTATAAAGAACAGGAACTCCATGGAACCTGATATAAAAAAACGGTGCCGTAGTGATCATTTCATCCGGGAATTTAGGATGACTCATGTTACAGAAAGTGATGGAATGCTTTGCAAGCTGACGGTATACCTCTTTGTTGTACCAGCTTATATGCCGGAACTCGGTAACATTATTAAAAGATGGATCTATGCCGGAAATAATATTGTTCAGTCTTTCGGGAGTATAGGCATAATCCGGCGGGAACTGGAAAAGTATGCAGGCAACCTTCTCTTTTAACCCTTTCCTGATAAGGGTATAAAAAACCTCAAGCGCCGATGCAGTGTCTTTAAACCTTTTATAATGGGTGATCAGGCGTGATGCCTTTACACTGAAGCTGAAATCATCGGGGCTTTCCTTATACCATTTTTCCAGGGTAGTTAAAAGCGGCAACCTGTAAAAACTCACATTGGTTTCAACGGTATTAAAATGGGTGCTGTAGTATTGGAACCATTTATTTGCTGCGAGGCCCCTGGGATAAAAAGCTTCTTTCCATTCTTTATAATGAAACCCCGAGCTGCCTGCCTGCCAATCGATTTTTTTCTTTTTCATGTTAAGTGTATAGGCGCTGACATTTGCTGCAAAAAAAACTTCGCCGTTTCGTCTTCCCCAAATATTTTTTATCAAAAGGGGTATTATCCCGGGGGCAGATCTTTTTGGTGTGTGCCAGCCAGTGTTTTTTGAGAACGAATTCTTTTTTCCATTTCAGGAAATCAAAACTGTATACAACTGCTTCTTTAATTAATGCATTTAATTTCGCCGGGGGAAGTTTGGATACCATACTTCCGGGATGCACTTTGATCCTGAACAGCACTTCATTCTTTATGATGTTTCCCACACCTGCAAAGATGTCCTGGTCAAGTAAAGCATCACAAACCAACAGGTCTTTTTTATTCCTGAGTTTGGTCTTTGCTTTTTTAGGATCCCATGCAGGATTCATGACATCCGCCGTCCAGTCATAAATTTCGTTTATATCTTCTTCTATAAACCTGACCGAGCATGCATAAAAATTGATCTGCCCCTGCTTAAACTGCAGGCCCAGGCGGGGAACGGTATTTTTATCCTCGTTGATACGGTAAGAACCGAAAAGCATAAAGTGAATGCGAACGGTGAATTTTTTAAAGCAGATGAGGAAATGTTTCCCCCAGCTTTTGAAATCGGTGATAACCTGGCCATCCAGTTTGTGTATATCAAACTGCTTACTGTTGCCAACCGTGCTGATGATTTTTTTACCCTTAAAAGCCTGCACCGCTTCTTTTAATATCACTAAGGATGGACCTTCCGGCATGATCTCCCGTTTTAAACTGTTTCTTTCCTGCTGATCCGCCAATAACGCGGGATTATTTTTTCTTAGCTGTTTTCCCTGGAGCCGATTTTTTAGAAGCTGATTTTTTGGGCACTTTGGCACCCGCCTTCCTGGCCTCTGAAATCCCTATAGCAATAGCCTGTTTACGGCTGGTAACTTTTTTCCCACTCCCGCTCCTAAGCGTACCTTTTTTCTTTTCATGCATGACCTTTTCGATCTTTTCTTCTGCTTTTTTTGAATATTTCGCCATAACACACGTTTTGAATATGAGGAATACTGAGTAGTAGTAAAATTTATGCCAAAGTATAAACTGCACGCGTTTATGGCTTTAAATCCCGTTTCTGCTTTACAACAAATCATTAAGATTCAGCCCTTCCTTTTAACATAATCAAAACATTAAGTAAACGATCTTTGCCTCCATTCACAGCTTTAAAATCAAATATCATTCAATCATGGGTAAACTAAACTTACAGAAGAGTTACTATGTCTTCTTTTCAGCATTATTGATCCTGCTAAATTTGTCTTTTGTATTTCCAAAAGCAACGCAGGTTGATGAAATAAAGTCTTTACCGGTAGAGATGGAAGCCAGCGCAATCGCTGATCCATTTATGAGTTCAGCCACAACCACCAAAGCATCATTTTTAACAGTATACGACAGTCTTCACCTTGACCTTATGGGTTTATCTAAGGAGGCATTTGATTATGCAGTTAAAGGCTTTGACTACCTGGTAGCAAAAGGCAGGCTGGCTAATGACAGGATCATTTCTATCGCCGATTTCAGCCTCCCTTCTTCAAAGAAGAGGTTGTTTGTGATAGACCTTAATAATTATAAAGTGCTGTTCAATACTTATGTTGCCCACGGCAGGAACTCCGGGGCTGCAATGGCGAACAATTTCTCCAATGCACCGGAAAGCTATAAAAGTAGCCTTGGTTTTTATGAAACACTGGGCACATACAATGGCTCGAATGGTTATTCACTTCGCCTCGAAGGCCTTGAATCCGGCATCAATGATAATGCAAACAGCCGGGCAATTGTGATACATGGTGCAGACTATGTAAGCGAAGGATTAATAAGAACAAAAGGATACCTGGGCCGCAGCTTTGGTTGCCCTTCTTTACCCCAGCACCTGAATAAGCCGATAATCGATAAAATAAAAGGCGGAAGCTGTTTGTTTATCTACAGCCAGGATAAAAGCTATTTCAGCAAGTCAAAAATATTAAAAAGTACTACAGGTTGAGGTTTCAGTAGTAATTTCCAACGTCCCAATGATCACACCAATCCCTTGCACAAAGGGATTTTTTTATTTGTAATAATTCATCACTTCTCAATAACTTCACAAAAAATAGTTTATGAGTTTGCGCAAACAATTGCAGGGTACCGGTGTGGCAATAATAACACCATTCAAATCCAGCATGGAGGTTGATTTTGAAGCCCTGGAAAAATTAATTGACTTTATCATTGGCAATGGCATAGAATATATCGTTAGCCTGGGAACGACAGGAGAAACACCAACACTGGACACGGAAGAAAGATCAGACATCATCAATTTTACTTATGAAAAAGTAAATAGCAGGGTTCCCGTGGTGGTAGGCATTGGAGGAAATAATACCCGTGAAGTAATGGAGAACCTGCAAAGCTATCCCCTGGAAAAAGCAGTAGCGGTTTTAAGTGCAAGCCCTTATTATAACAAGCCCCCGCAGGAAGGGATCTTCCAGCACTATAAAAATGTGGCAAGTGCAAGTCCATGCCCCGTCATTTTATATAATGTGCCCGGCAGAACAGGCAGCAACATTTCAGCAGAAACTACTTTGCGGTTGGCTAAAGTAGATAACATTGCAGGTATAAAAGAAGCAAGCGGCAATATGGTGCAATGCATGCATATCCTCAGGGACAGGCCCGAAGATTTCTTAGTGGTTAGTGGTGATGATCATCTGACCCTTCCATTGATAGCCTGTGGCATGGATGGCGTGATAAGTGTGGCGGCCAATTGTTTTCCAAAAGATTTTTCTGATATGGTTCGGCATTGTTTAAAAGGAGATTTCAGGCCGGCACTGCCATTACATAATAAATGTTTGGAAGGGAATGACCTGCTGTTTGCGGAGAATAACCCGGCAGGGGCAAAAGCATTTTTGTATGAACTGGGCATCATTGAAAATGTATTACGTTTACCATTGGTGCCTTTAACCGATGGTATCCATCAAAAAGTAAAGGCTTATCTTAAAAAATAAAATTGAAAAATAACAGCTCGTTCTTTTTAAATAAAACTTCCGGCGCATTGCTGCTGCTGTTATGCTTTGTTTCCATGCGCTCTGCTGCCCAATATACATTGCGCATTGAGCTTGGCGCACTTCCTGCCGCACATTTAAATGATTCTATTTTTGTT
>DATHEH010000359.1:0-10755 GCA_035318685.1 Ferruginibacter sp. | reverse complement strand
TGAATAAATTCACTATTGCCGGAAGAACGCAAAAGGACCAGGCAATTTACCAGCACATTGCAACCCTGGCAAATTACAGGAAAAGCTCAAGTGCATTAACCAGTGGAAAATTTATGCAGTATGTTCCGGAAGAGGGAGTGTATGTTTATTTCCGGTATGATGATAAGCAAACTATAATGGTAGTAATGAATACAGCAAAGGATCAAAAAAAGGTAAGCCTTGGAAGGTATGCAGAAAGGCTAAGTGGGTTTTCTAAAATGAAACAGGTTTTAAACGGGAAAGTAACCGCGATCGAAGATATTACCCTTGATGCAAAAGCAAGTGTGGTATATGAACTGCTGAAATAATTACATTTCTTAAACAAGTATACACCAATAAAGAGCAGCAGATCTGCTGGATAAAGATTTTTTGCAGAATGTAAAATAATGTGTTTAATTTACACATTAAACGATTGTGCCTTGAAAAAAATTATACTCCTCTTAGCTGTATTTTCTATTGGAATAAATACTGTTGCCCAGCGATTACTGTCATGGGCGCCCGAATTTCCTGTTGATAATTCCACACTGGCCTTTACGGTCGACTGTACAAAGGGCAACCGGGGGCTCTTGAATTTTGAAGGGGGTAATTCCAATAATGTTTATGTACATGTTGGTGTAATAACGAATTTAAGTACGGGTCCCACAGACTGGAGGTATACAAAATTTACCTGGGGGACGGCAGACCCTGCAGCCCATGCCACACCGTTAGGAGGTAATAGATACCAATATACTATTACTAATAGCCGGAGCTTTTTTGGAGTACCTGCAGCAGAGGTGATCAAAAAGGTCACTGTTGTCTTCAGGAGTGCGAATGGCACTATTAAGCAGGTTAATTCTGATGACAGCGATATGTATATTCCTGTGTATGGTAATCCTGAATATGCTGTGCGTATTAACATGCCGCCTTTTGAACCAAGGTATATTCCCTGGATCGAACCCATAAATGTAGCTGTTGGCGGAAATATAAGCATTATGGGTGTTGCATCAGCAAGTTCTAACCTCACTTTAAAATTAAATGGTACAACAATAAACACGGCGTCGAATGCAACTACCATCTCTGCCAATCCAACCATTACAACCGGCTGCACCCAGCAGGTCATACTGGAAGGCAATGATGGATCGGGGATAAAAAAAGATTCCTTCAGTTTTTATATCCCTCCCGTAAACAATGTTGCAGCGCTCCCCGCCGGCGTGCAGGAAGGTATCAATTACGCGGCCAATAATACGGCGGTAACACTAGTGTTTTATGCACCCAACAAAAATAACGTGGTGGTCATAGGGGATTTCGCTAATAACTGGGCGGTATCATGTGCCAACCAAATGAACCGTACACCCGATGGAAATTATTACTGGATCACGATAACCGGCCTCACTGCCGGTACAGAATATGCTTACCAGTATCTGGTTGATAATAATATCAGGACAGCAGATCCTTACGCACAAAAATTATTGGATCCGTTTAATGACCAGTTCATAAGTAACGTAACATATCCTAATCTTAAGCCTTATCCAACAGGATTAACTACTGATATTGTAAGCATATTTCAAACAGCAGAACCACAATACAACTGGCAGGTAAACAACTTCGCAAAACCGGATAAAAGGAACTTGATAATTTACGAATTGCTGATAAGGGACTTTACAGCACAACACAGCTACCAATCACTTATTGATTCTTTACAGTATTTTAAAAATCTGGGGATCAATGCTATCGAGTTGATGCCTGTAAATGAATTTGACGGCAATGAAAGCTGGGGCTATAATTCTGCTTTTTATTTTGCACCTGATAAATATTACGGTCCAAAGAATAAATTAAAAGAATTCATAGACACATGCCATAAAAATGGGATAGCGGTTATTCTTGACGTGGTATATAATCACTGCACTGGTAATGCACCCCAGGCAAAAATGTATTGGGATGCAGCTAATAATCGGCCGGCCGCAAACAATCCATGGCTGAACCCCGTAACGCCACATGCCTATGCCTTTTTTAATGACTTCAACCATACTTCAACTGCTACACAATACCTGGTACAGCGTTCAATAAATCACTGGCTCACGGAATATAAGATCGATGGTTTTAGGTTTGATCTTGCCAAAGGATTTACACAAACAGCCAGCAATCCAACTACTATCGAAAATTATGATGCCGGCAGGGTTGCCAATTTAAAAAGGTATTACAACGGAACCATACCAACTCATCCAGGCACTTATATGATCCTGGAATTTTTGGGAACATTACCATCGCAGGAAGAACAGGAATATGCTGCTCATGGATTCATACTTTGGGCGAATAGTAACTTTTCATATAACCAATGTACCATGGGGTTTGCAGCTAATTCAGACATTTCCCCGGTAGTTTATACCAGCCCGCAAAGATTATTTAATAATCCTGCAGCAGTTGGCTATATGGAAAGCCATGATGAAGAACGCACCATGTATAAGAATTTAACCTTCGGAAATTCCTCCGGTGCTTATAATGTAAAGAACCTGGCCACAGCTTTGGCAAGAGAGGAAGCTGCTGCTACCGTGTTCTTTACCGTGCCCGGTCCTAAAATGATCTGGCAGTTCGAAGAAAGGGGATACGATATTCCACTCAACTTTGGCGGTTCCAACGTAGCCAATAAGCCGCCACATTGGGAATATATGCAGGATGCGAACCGCAAGCATTTGTACGATACGTACAAAAGCATCGTCCAGTTCCGTTTAAGTAACCCCGCGATCTTCAATAACACGACATTCAATTATGATTTCAACAGCGGGCTTGTCAAATTATTCCAGATCGCTGATCCAAACAGCGCCGGGTTAAAAGTTACCGTAGTTGCAAATCTTGATGTAACAACACAATCAAAATCTGTTACGTTCCAAACCGCAGGTACCTGGGTAAATTATATAAGCAACGGCACCGGTTCGGGCATTAATGGAGCAACTGCATCAAACTTTACATTGACCGGGGCAACACAAAATATTTCTTTACAGCCCGGAGAGTATCATATCTATGTAAGTGTTCCCTGCATTGTAAATACAGCATCTGGTTTAAGTGTTTCGGGAATAACTTCTCAATCTGCTGTATTGAACTGGTCAGTGAGCCCCGGGTATTATTATACCGTAGATTATAAAACCACGGCATCAGCAAACTGGATCAATGCGGTAACAGATGCAACAAATGGTTCTGTAACAGTTTCAAATCTTAGGCCATCTACTGCTTATGACTGGAGGGTAAGTGCAAGTTGTTACCCGGCAGTAATAAATAGCTATACAACAGGCCAATATACTACCAGGCCTTACAACAGTACGATCACACGCCAAAAAGATGGATTAGGAATAAAGGTATCTCCTGATCCTGTAGTAAGCAGTGCACGCCTTGATTATATCATACCCGGCAATGGCTTCGTAATAATATCACTCATCAGTGCATCAGGACAATATTTACGAACATTATACAAAGATATCCGTCTGCGCGGTCAGCACCAGTTCTCAATAACTAACCAGTTTAATACACTTGCCAGTGGAACTTATTTCCTGCGGATACAACAAAACGGGAAAAGTTATTTCACGCAATTCGTAAAATATTAAATGGTGTTTTAACTAAAAATATCTTAGATATGATAACGTCAGCAAATGGGAAACAGGCAAAGGGTACAAAGAGTCTTTTGGCCATTCAGTCAGAAGTGGAAAGTACCAACCGGATTGCTTTATCTGTTGATTGCGTGATCTTCGGTTTTGATGAGAACAAATTAAAGGTTTTGTTGATCAGGAGCGATCTTAAGAAATACCAAAGCAAATGGTCTTTACTTGGAGACCTTGTTGGCCAGGTTGAAGACCTTGATGCGGCCGCATACAGGATATTAAAGCAACGAACCGGTCTTGATGACGTTTATTTGGAACAGGTACAAACTTTTGGTTCCGTTAACCGCCACCCCGCGGGACGTGTGGTAACTGTTGCTTATTGCTCTTTAATAAACGTAAGGCATCATAAATTAAAGATACTGGACAATGAACTGCACTGGCATGATGTGCAAAGTGTGACTGATCTTGCATTTGACCACCAGCAGATATTTATCACCTGTTACCAGTGGCTGCAAAAAAGAATACAGGAACATCCCCTAGGCTTCAACCTGCTGCCAAAAAAATTCTCACTAAGAGACCTTCAAAACCTGTACGAAGCCATATTGGATACAAAAATGGACAGGCGGAATTTCCGGAAGAAATTCTTCGCCATGGATTTTCTTATAGACATAAACGAAATGGAACAGGATGTACCCCACCGTCCCGGGAAACTCTACAAATTCAACTACGACAAATACGAAAAGAAAAAGAAGAAGTGGGTAGGTATTGATTTCTAGGCCACTGTGAGGGCGTTAAATGACAGCATGATTTTTTCAAAAAAACTTTAACAATTAATTGGTATTATCGAAAAAAACTTTACATTGTGTATATTTTACACATTTAAAATGTGTAGCCTTTCACTACAATAGCCGGAATACGGTCGCTAATTTTTAAAAACGAAATGCTTGTTTTATGAGAAAAAGTACAAGACAAATCCACCAGGTTTTACTGCTGTCCTTTTCCCTGTTATTATTTTCTGCAATTGTATTTGCACAAAATTCTATAACAGGTAAAGTGGTGAATTCAAGAGACGACTCACCTGCTACAGGTGTTACTGTTACCGTAAAGGGCACCAGGAATGCTACACAGACTACGACTGACGGAACCTTTAAGATTAATGCTGCGCCCAACGCAACACTTGTATTTACTTCAGTTGGTTTCACCACACAGCAAATTATTGTTAACGGTAGGGTTTCTATTGATGTCGTGCTGACAGAATCTAACGAACAGTTAAATGAAGTAATTGTGGTTGGATATGGTACCCAACGGCGCAGGGATGTTACCGGTGCGATAACTAAAGTTAGCGGTGAAAAACTGAACTCAATATCTGTACCCAGTTTCGAAGCTGCATTACAAGGTAAAGCGCCGGGTGTGCAGATCCTTTCAGGTAATGGGCTTGCGGGATCTGGCTCTGTGATCCGTGTAAGAGGCGTAGGTTCAATTTCAGCATCGGGTGATCCGTTGTATGTTGTTGATGGAATTCCAATTATCTCTGACCAGTTTATTCGCGGAAATGGTGGCGCCATGAATCAAAATCCACTTTCTTCAATAAACCCTGCAGATATAGAATCAATTGAGATATTGAAAGATGCCGGTGCCACAGGGATTTATGGTTCAAGAGGTGCAAATGGTGTAATTCTTATTACTACCAAAAGAGGTAAGACAGGTAAACCCCAATTTAGTTTTAATACCAAAATAGGGATCGCTACATATGCCAAAAGGCAAAAATTTGTAGATACAGATAAGTGGTTACAATTACGCCAGGAAGCATGGACCAATGATGGTAAGACCGGCGAAGCTCCTTTGCCAGGTGGTTATACCTTTGCAACGGCTGCGAATAATAATACCGATTGGTGGGACATGCTGACCCAAAAAGGGATCATCAATGAGAATAACCTGAGCATGACCCAGGGAACAGAAAAGCTGAAAACATTTGCCAATCTTACTTATAGCAATAACGAAGGTTACATTAAAACAAACAGCTACCAAAGGCTTAGCGCCAGGTTAAATGTTGATTATAAAATTTTAAGAAATCTGAAAGTATCTTTAACATCGGGGTATAACAGGGGCGTTAATAAACGTGTGCCGGCTGCCTGGGATGGTGGAATTGGTGAAGCTATGAGTAGTGCGTTGCCTTTCTTTACAGTTCACAAGGCTGACGGCTCTTATTTTTTAAATGGTGCTAACCCCGTAAGAAGGATACAGGAAACAAAAAGGCGTGAAATTGACAGCAGGCTCATCGGTGGTTTAGGATTAGAGTATGAGCCAATTAAAAATTTATTTTTAAAGGCAACAGGCTCTATTGAATATACCAATTCTTTTGATGACATCTATGAATCGAGTAATTGGATCAACCAGGCAAACCCTGATTCCGGGTACGCAAAGCGCAATCCATATTGGGGCACAAATATCAATGGAAACTTTACCGCAAACTATTTAACACAGATCGGCTCAAAGCATAAATTTAATTTCCTGGGAGGGGTGGAAGCCCAGTCTTATGTAAGGAAAAACTATTTATTTGAGATCGGAAATTTTGCAGCAGAACCTTACTGGAAAAATAACTCTGCCTACAAGACAAGAAGGGATGAGAGCATTGATCAGCGCAATACAGCCGGCCAACCTACAACTATAGCAAAAGACGAATTTACTTTTAACAGCTTCTTTGGCAGGGTAAATTATACATATGATAACCGTTTTGCACTTCAGTTAACAGCCAGGGTTGATGGTTCTTCAAAATTTGGTACCAACAACAAGCATGGTTTTTTCCCTGCCATTTCAGGAGCATGGACATTAAGCGAAGAGAAATTCATAAAAAATGTGCGGCAGATAAATTTTCTTAAGCTAAGGGCATCATATGGAATAGTAGGTAATGCAAACATACCATCGGGCGCTTATTTTGCAAATTATGGCGCAGGTGGTATTGGATATAATGGTAATCCTACAATTTATTTCAACAGCCCGGGCAATCCTGACCTGCAATGGGAAACGCTTAAGAATACCGATATAGCAGTTGAATTTGCACTCTTTAACAGCAGGCTTACCGGTGAAATAGCTTATTATCATAAAGCTTCTACTGATCTGTTAATGCAACCTGGTATACCTG
The DNA here is from genome assembly GCA_035318685.1 of Ferruginibacter sp. Taxonomy (GTDB): domain Bacteria; phylum Bacteroidota; class Bacteroidia; order Chitinophagales; family Chitinophagaceae; genus Ferruginibacter. The sequence goes on along the minus strand of DATHEH010000359.1, from coordinate 4,005 downwards.
GTTCTTCCGGCGCTGAAAATATTTTTAGAAACCTAACCAACAGTGAGATCATAAACCAGGGGTTAGAGATCAGTTTCGATTATAAAGTTTTTCAGAATAAAGACTGGAGATGGACGGTTGGCGGTAATATAGCACGCAACCAGAATAAAGTTAAGAATTGGGAATTGGGCCCGGATGCTGTTAGCGGTGGTACCAATGATACCCGGGTAGTTGAAGGCTTGCCATTGGGGGTGAATTACCTGGTACGTTATTATGGAGTAGACAGCAAAGATGGCTTACCCATCTGGCTGGATGCCAACGGTAACATGACGAAAACATTTTCTTTGAACCACAGGGTTTTTGCAGGCAGCGTTATGCCGGACTATATCGGTGGCTTCAATACATCTGTTACATATAAAAGGTTGGAACTTTCTACCCTGTTCAGTTATGTGATTGGCGGAAGCATCTATGATAATTCAGGTAAATACCAGATGATGGGTGTTTCAAAAAAGAATTGGAATTTCAGGGAAGACTTTTTAGACAGGTGGACACAGCCAGGTGACCAGGGGAAATATCCACGTCTCACTTATGATGCTACGAGCTATCCCGGCCTCCCAAGTGAAGACCAGTTTAATTCAACCATGTTCTTACACGATGCAAGTTATTTGCGTTTGAGAGAATTAACGATCGCCTACAAAGTTTCCCCTGACAGGATCAAAAGATTAAAATTGAAATCCCTTCGGGTTTATATTACAGGCAGTAACCTGCTTACATTCACCAAATATCCCGGGGGAGATCCTGAGATCACCCGTGACTTTGAAAATCCGGCAGATAGAAATTTAAGTCCGAACGTAACTTATTTAACAGCCCCAACCCAGCGAACTTTTATTTTCGGGATTAACCTGGGCTTTTAACTCATTCAACTCAAGCAATATGAAAAAAAATATTTTAACTACGATTGCATTGGTTCTTGTAATAACAAGTATGATCTCCTGTAAGAAATTTCTTGAGCGTCCGCCTGAAGGTCAGCTTACAGAAGAGCAGGCACTTCAAACAGAAGCTGACCTGTCAGCTTTTTCCAATGGTATTTATACTTTGTTGGGCAATGACGATTTTCTCAGTGGCAGGCAACAGGTCATGACAGAACTATTGGGAGATGAATACAAGGGGGATAGATTTACAGGAGATTTTTCAGAAATATTTCGCAGGCAAAATTCATTTTTTGGGGGAACAAGAGATGCTTACTACAAAAAAGGATACAGGATCATTTTGGATGCGAATATTATTTTAAAGCATCTCGACCTGGCGACAACTCAAAAAAGCAGGATCGAGGGAGAAGCCAGGTTTTTCAGGGGATTAGCTCATTTTGAAATGGTGAGGCTGTTTGCACAACCCTGGGGATTTTCACCTGATAACAGCCATTTGGGTATTCCGTTAAGAACAGAATACAGCCTGGAATCTTTGAACAGGTCAACAGTAAAAGTGGTTTATGACCTGGTAATTTCAGACCTTTTGGCAGCAGAAAGCTTATTACCTGATGTACCGGCAAATGGCAAATATTATACGGCAACAAAATGGGCTGCTAAAGCTTACCTCGCCAAAGTATATTTTCAGCAAAACAATTTTGCAAAGGCATACCAATATGCCAATGAAGTTATTGCCAGTAATAAATTCACACTGGATGCACATTTTGATAAAAGATTTTCAAAAGGGCTAAGTACAGAAGGTATTATAGTCCTTGTAGATCAGGCAACTCCCAACACATACAATCCGGGAGGAGAACTGAGGAATAATTTCAGATCAGACCTAGGCATACCGGCTTTTACATTTACCGACCAGTATTATAATATTGCAACTGCACGTGCTACAGACCTGAGAAAACCATGGTATAGTAATACATTACAAGCCGGGTACAATGTTTTAACCAAATACAATAAGAACTTTTTTGACTTGCCGCTGACACACCTGACCGAGATGAAATTGATCAGGGCCGAAGCAGGGGCTGAGACAGGCGGGGCCAATTTAGCAGTAGCCATTGCCGACATCAATGAATTGATGACACGTGCCTATGGTGGTACTGCTTTTAACCTGCCGGCACTTGCCAGCGCAGCACTGGTCATTTCAACCACGCGTGCAGAAAGAGAATTGGAATTGGTAGGGGAAGGGAACCGTACGCAGGAGATAAAAAGGATCGGTGCAAGAAATGGTACGAACATTGATCGTCGCAACTCGGTCTGGAATTGCCCGGGTTTTATACTTCAATTCCCCAAAGTAGAAAAAGATGCAAACCCATCTTTTGTACTTAACCCGGAGGGAGGTTGCTTCTAAAAAATATTAAAATAATATTCAATAAAAAAAATGAGTATGAAATCTTTAAATAACAAAGCAATAATACTGGTGCTGGCAACTGTTTTATTTGCATCCTGTAAACCAGATAGTTTTGAAGACATGGGCGTAAAAAGGGACCTGCTTCAATCCGTTAATGGTACCTGGAAGCTTACCAAGGCAACACAGGTAGATGAAGACGCTGCAAAAAAAGGGTTTCCTTACCAACAACTTGATATTACAAACCTGTTTCCTTACACAAGTTTTGTATTAACACTAAATGTAGCCGCTGGTGCACCAACTACTTTTGTTGCCACTCCGGGTACATCTCCCAAAATAGTAAAACTGAATGCCGGTAACTGGACAGTAGATAATTTAAGTTATCCCAAAAGCCTTTATTTGAGTAATGGAGCAGCAACTGACACTATCACTTTGGGTGGGTATCCTGTTGGCGCTTCGAATACATTAAAGCTGATCAAGGAGAAAAGAGAGGCTACAACCGGTAAGCTTTTGATCTCTTACAGCTATGAATTTGCTAAACAATAAAAAATATTTGAAACATGAAGCAGTTATTATATCTACTAATATTCAGTTTTTTTGGGTTTGCGGCAGCCGCACAAAATCCTTCCTTTTCACCTTCCAGTTTTACTGCTGAAGATGAAGTGACTATAACCGTAGATGTTACAGGAACGGGAATGGCAGGCGCTGCGGATGCATATATATGGATATTCTCAAACCCCGGATTAAGCGGTGGCGCAGATGGACTTACAAATGGCACCTGGACAAATTCTTCGGAAGCTGCAAAATGTACACCTGCCGGCCCTAATAAGTTCACGTATAAATTTACCGGTACAACCATGTTTGGACAAACACCTGCACAGTTAAAAAGCTTTGGTTTTTTATTAAAGAAAAAAGATGGTAGTGCCCAAACCCCGGATTACAAACCCTATTTCTTTGATCCACTCATTTTTGTTCCGTCTTTAGCAAGGATATTTCCTGCCAAAGTTGATGTGGACGATGTGGTTAGTGTAAATTTTGATCAACAGTATGCTGTGACCGTAAATGATCAACGCATGACACCTGCAACTTTCACCATCACTATGTACGATGATCTGAATAATATGATAGGTTCGCCGGTTATATTACCGTTGCAAAAAACTGCTGCAACTATCTGGAGCGGATCTTTTATACCCAATGTTTCTTTTACTCCCGCAGGCGGAAGAAAACTAGCGAAATTTAGCTACAGGTTTAACGGCACTGTTCTCGATGTGAATGGTTTGCCGGTTGCAGTATCCAGTGGGGATACAGAAGTTATATTTACCACGATGAAATAAAATTTGCTGAGCATCATTAAAAAATATAAAATGAAAACATTTATTTCTTTACTTACAATTTCTCTCTTATTCATCGCCGGATGTAAGAAAGTAGAATTTGAAGGTAATAATCCAACCGGGGAAGGCCTTGTAGAGTTTACAATAAAAACACCGGAATCCGGCACCAACATCATTTTAAACGCTGCAACACCAAATGTGCTTGTACCGTTTTCCTGGAATGCAGCAGTGCCTGGTTTGTCAACAGCTCCAACTTATAAGATCGTGATGGCGTTAAAAACCGGCGGAGATCTTAAAATTCCTTTCATCGAGTTCCCGGTAGCAGGTAATGTTACATCTGTAAACCTCACTCACCAGCAACTGGATGATG
>DATHEH010000358.1:0-3879 GCA_035318685.1 Ferruginibacter sp. | reverse complement strand
CAACCACAGTTTTTAATGTTCACTTATACTTTATAGTAGACAGGATGTCACCTGCATTTTCCAGCACAGAAATTGTAACTGCTTAACCAATTGTCGCTATGCAAATGACATCCTCTAAAAATATTTCTTATTCCATCTTAGACCTGGCTACGGTGCTTGAAGGTAAAACAGCCTCCGATAGTTTTCATAACAGCCTTGCACTGGCAAAGCATGCAGAAGAACTTGGGTTTGAGCGATACTGGTTTGCAGAGCATCATAATATGCCCGGCGTAGCCAGTTCTGCTACATCGGTATTGGTGGGATATATAGCAGGCGGCACTAAGAAGATCCGGGTTGGTTCAGGAGGTATTATGCTGCCTAACCATGCGCCATTGGTGATAGCAGAGCAATTTGGTACGTTGGCCTCCTTATATCCCGGCCGCATTGACCTTGGCCTTGGACGGGCCCCGGGTACCGACCAATTGACAGCCATGGCCATCAGGGGCAATAATTTTGGAACAGAGCACAATTTCCCGGCAGATATACAACAGCTGCAAACTTTCTTTTCTGCTTCCAACAGCGACAGTAAGATTAGGGCCATACCGGGTGAAGGATTGGATATCCCGATCTGGATACTGGGCTCAAGTACCGACAGCGCGAGGGTGGCGGCGGGGCTGGGATTGCCCTATGCGTTTGCCAGCCATTTTGCACCGGCTTATTTTTTACAGGCAATTGACCTGTACAGGAAAAATTTTCGGCCCTCTGCACAATTAAAAGAGCCATACGTGATGGCTTGTATTAACGTGGTGGCTGCCGATACGGATGCGGAAGCCAGGCGGCTTGCCACTTCGTTGGAGCAGTTATTTCTCGGTATCATTACAGGTAAACGCAGGTTGCTTCAACCACCTGTTGAGCATATGCATAAAATATGGACGGATGCGGAAGCCTATGCCGCAAAGCAGATGCTCGAATATTCTTTTTTTGGAAGCCCCGCTACCATCAAAGCTGAATTGCAGTCATTCATCGGGCGCACAGGCATTAACGAGATCATGGCTACCTCGCATATTTTCGATCATGCAGCAAGATTGCGGTCGTATGAATTGTTTGCTGAAGCTGTAAAGGGGATCAATGCAGGCAGTGTTTCCGGACTCAGTGGTATGGTAAGCATAGGATGATCGGCCTTCTCTATCCATTTAAGGTTTTGCTTTAAGAAATTGGATACCTACTATGATTAACCAAACGAGCCAAAGTGTGCTGCCGATTAAACCGGCCATATCCCAAACGGGGAAACCAGGCATCACTGTTGCGAACAACTCCGCCTGCGCTAACAAATAAATGAATGAGCTGGTAATACCCAGCCAGTTTATCCATTTGGGAAATATTTTTATTTTCGCAAACGAAACAGAAACAAGGATGGTCCATATTATGGTAAATAATTGTCCCATGTGCTCCCCTAATATTACTCCTCCGTATTGATGGATCGTTTTAAAAGCTATAACGGCAGAAGCTTTTGTTGCATCATCAGTTGCATTTACAAAGCTGTTTGCCAAAACAGGTACAACAAAGGTCCAGCGAAGCAGGCCAACCATTTGCACGATCAATCCAATGATGCCGATCGTGGTAGCCACACGGATCATGGCTGACTTGTCCTCCAGTTTTTTTCCTATTAGAATATAAGCAGGTAATAAAAATATACCCAGGATCGCAAATGCAAACCAGGTCCAGATCAGGTTACTGCCGCCATCATGAAACCTGATAAGAATGGTTGCAGTGTCCTGTCTTAAAATGTCAGGGTATTCAAATATGATTGTCAGGATAGTATATGGAATAAACACACCTGCCGCCCCCGCAATCAGTAACCATCCGATTGTTTTCTCATTTTTCATGTATATCTTTTTATGATCGGATTAATAGTAAATAAAGCGTTTTAAAATTAGCAAGCACAAAAAGACAGTTTCAGGTTGCAAATGCATTGCTATTTCAGGTTCAGTATTTGGTATGTGTTCTTTGTGAAAACAGGGAGACTTAAATATCGAAGCTAAGATCTTAACTTCTTAGCATTGCGCACTGATCCGCCCTTATATCAAAAATATAAATGCGATCAAAGCAGCAACAAAAATAAAACCGTATCCCAGGTAAAGATATCTTCTTAATGCATGACTGCCGCCCCACATGCCTATACCCATCTTCACCAATGTATTGCTGATCGTAGCTATAAGTATTGCTTTTGAAGCGACCAGCATATCAAGGTTGATCCCGGCCAGTTTGGACACGGAGATCGTTATGGCATCAATATCAGAGAGGCCGGCAATTGCACTGGAGAACATCATGCCTTTTTCTCCCAAAGTTTCGTTGGCATAATTCACTACCAGCAAAATAACAACGTAAATGATGCCGAACACGAATGCCCCCTGCAGATCAAGTGGCTTTCCCTGGCGTATGGCTGATTCTATCTTTTCTTTTCCTTTGTCCCTGAAGTACAGGTATAATGTTACAGCAACCGCCGCCAGGAATACAGGTATAAATGCCAGGTAAATTTGGTTGAATAATGACCTGTTAAAAATAAAGATCCATACCAGCACACGGATGATCATAATGGAAGATGCTGCCAGTATGGCGATGGCGCAACTCAGGGAATGTGCTTCGTTCTCTTTGCTTTTTTTAGCAAATACCCAGGTAGTGGCCGTGCTGGAAATTAATCCGCCGATAATACCGCTTAGCAATATCCCTTTCCTGCTGTCCATGAACTTCATCAGGATATAACCGATAAAGCCGAGGCCGGAAGTAAGCACTATTACCCAACCGATTTCACGGGGATTGATGATATTGTTCGGACCGAAGGTACTGTCCGGCAAAAATGGGAATATCAATAACGCCAGCACTACAAAGCGAATGAAATCATACAGTTCTTCGCCTGATATCTTTCCTATGACAGCGTGCATCTTTAATTTAGCGGAAAGCAATACCAGGACTACCACCGTTATCACCAGGCTGATAGCAATGAAACCTAAAAAACAAAAAGTCCCTAAAAGAAAAGCGATAACTACAGTGAATTCGGTTGTCGCACCGATATCTCCTTTTGATGCGGTGATCCAGTAGGAGATACCGGTTAAAATGGCTACTATCGCCAGGATGCCGAAACTGACCCAGGGTGAGAGAACATAAAAAACCATGGCGCTCATAAAGCCGAGCAGCAACACGAACATAAAGGTCCTGATGCCCGCAAAGCTTTCCTTATTTTCCTTCATGGCTGTATGCTGTCGCTCGATCCCGATCAATGCGCCCATGCCCAGGGCAACTAAAAGCCTGATGATAAAATCGGCCTGGGATAATTTAAAGCCGGCGGTATTTATGATCAATTCATCCATGGGTGCACCTTGGTTTAAAGTTCAGGAACTGTTCCGGGCGCTTTAAAGATACATTACAATATTATTTTTTTCCGGTCCCGGATCAGCATCCGCAGGCATTACCAAAAGATCGCAAGCCAAATACCATTCATTTTTTATCCTGTCCTGGTAACCAAATTCTTTGTCTCCTAATTCCGGTCCTTCATATTTTCCATGCTTTAAGACCGCAAATACCATACGGCAAATGATAAAAGGAGAACCCGGTAACATGATGACCCATATATCCCCGTATTGTATAACCGTGTTTCAGGTATGCCTGGGGCATGTACAACTTACAGAAAACAACTATTTAACAGCCATTAAAAACACATTAAAATCATAGTAAAAATACATATACACCACATCAAGTGTATATTTAATGTGGGAATAGTGTGTATTTAGTGTGTGTTTAACCTTGATTAAACCAGTGTCAAACCTTTGTGATGTGTGGGTTTAATATGCCTGGTCTATGGGGATGTTATTGACGGAAGTTTGGGGTGGGGATACCGTATCA
>DATHEH010000357.1:0-2580 GCA_035318685.1 Ferruginibacter sp. | reverse complement strand
TTTTGCTGCAATATGCCATCAAAAAAATTCCATGCAAAAAAACTATCATCACCGGTGGGTTCCAGCATTTCAATCAGATAACGGTTGGCATTTTGGTTCATCGGGATAAAATAATCACCCTTTAAAAACCTGATCTTTTGTTTCTGTACAGATGTTTTTACTGCAGAATTTTTGTGGTGCTTTTCATAAGGCCGTGATGATGACCTGTAATCGTCAATACGATAGGCTTCTACTTCTATGGTAGTATCGTTATTGAAACGTTTCATGATAACGTTATTGATCCTGAGCAGGTCAATAACACTGTGCCAGCCCTGGGGAATAATGTAAGCAACGGGTGCTGTAATAAAATTGATTGGATCAAATACATTGTAAAATTTAACCTCTTGGGTAAAAGGTTTAGCCCGGTCATAATACATCCTGTTAAGTCCCGTGGCGTCACTGGGTTTAAAAGCCTGTTCGTAGCCTTTAAAAGTAATGAGGGAATATTTTATCGTATCGTTTCTCCAGCTGAGTGGCCATGATGTCTGTCTCATAGCTGCTTCTTTCGCAAGCTTACGCCGGGCGACCAGTTCTGTTGCATTTGCGGATGAGCTTTCGATCATCGTTTGCATAAATGCGTACGTTGAATGTACACGATCTTTATATGGCTTAAGCATATGCGTTTCCGGTACAAAGCCGATGCATTGGAATAATGCAGCATAACCCGATGAATAGCGCGGGGGATCATAGAACATTTCCATTCCTTTATCCGGGTTTTGTGTTTCAAAATTAACATAGGGTACCATGCCCCATTTTTTTTCTTCCATGCTTTTATAAAGCTGCGGCTCAAAGCTTTCTTTTAACCATTTACCCAAATAACCGGTACCCAGTTTGTCAAACTGCGTTGTAATTAATGTCATGGTATGCTGGTAGTCGGCTCCATCGCTTACGTGGTTATCAATGAGTATATCCGGATCAAGCAAATGAAATATTTGTGCAAATGCCCTGGCATCTTTGCTGTCGTTTTTGGTGAAATCCCTGTTTAGGTCAAGGTTCTGTGCATTACCGCGGAATCCATATTCCAATGGGCCATTTTGATTTGCCCTTGAATAAGAATTGCGGTTTAAGCAGCCGCCAATATTATAAACCGGTATAAAACCAAGCGCTATATTATCGGGTAATTTTATTTTTTTTGAAACAATATCTCTTATCAGCATCATGCTGGCATCGATCCCGTCAGGTTCACCGGGATGAATGCCATTGATAACAAGAATGACAGCCTTATTTTGTTTATGCCATTTTACAGCATCGAATTGACCTTCGTTAGATATCAGTACGAGATGCAATGGGTAACCGGCGTCTGTCATTCCCATTTCCTTTACCAGGACATTGTTTGAGATCTTATCTAAATGTTTATACCAGGCTATGGCTTCAAAGTAGGTGGCTGTTTCTTTTCCATCGCTTTTTTCAAAACGGCATTGCTGGCCAATGGAATTATAACAACAACAAATAGATAAAAAAAGAATGCAGATCTTTTTCATGCCGTGTATTTTTTGTCAAGCTACAATTTTTTTTGCTCAAAGGATGAACGGTTGTAATAAATATGGGCCTGCTAAGAGGCCCATATTATGCTTAGTATCCTGAATTATTTAATGATCACGAAAGACTGGTTGATCAGTTCGTTCATATTGCTGATCTTAATGAAATACCTGCCATCATTAAGTTTTGAAACGTCAATGTCAATATTTCTTTGTCCGTTATTTACCTGTTGCTGCATTACAACGCGGCCTGATATATCTGCAATGATCAGCCTGCTGTTCCCTGTTAAGACTCGCTGAAGTTTTACGGTCATTTTCCCATTAGTTGGATTTGGATAAACCTGTGCATTTGAAAAATTTTCACCCAGGCGGATAGGAATGGTCTTGCTATAGCTGAACTTCCCGTCTATATCGATCATTTTTAAACGATAGTAAATGATATTTGCTGTTGGCAGATCATTATCTATGAAAGCATAATTAGCTAAGTTCTTTCCTGGTACTTCACCGATCTTGGAAAATACAATTCCATCTGTACCTCTTTGTATCTCGTATTGTTTAAAATTGGTCTCATAAGTCGCATACCATTTTAATAGTACGGATTCATTATTTTTTTGAGCTGTAAAATCCGTGACAGTAACAGGTAATACACCAGTACATTGCCATACCATGTAAACATATTCAGGATGATCAATAAAGGGGTTGCGGTTACCCTGTAGTGCATAGACTGCATTGTTCCTGTCGATTTCTTTTTGACTTACAGGATCCTGTGTATGCCATTTGTAAAGGAGTTTGATATGCCAGTTATCAAATGCCGGGTATGCAGTACCATTTAAAACATCATTGGCATTGCCATTACCCTGCCAGCCCGCCACAAGGTTCTCATATCTTGTTGTCATGTATAATTGTGCCCTTGCAAGGTCACCTTTATATTCAGTCCTTGGTTCAAATACAACACCGCTGAACCCCGGATACGTATTCAGTCCGAGTTTACTGCCGTTTTGAGAGGTCCACGTTGGAGCACTCACTTCACCGTAGGGTTGGTTACCCCTCCTGTTATTCACGT
>DATHEH010000356.1:0-6862 GCA_035318685.1 Ferruginibacter sp. | reverse complement strand
ACAGCGCCTATCAAGCCTAATAATATCCAAACCACCGGGTAGCTTTGCCATACCATCTGCAAACTTTCCCTCGGATCTTCCGCAAAGATGAGCGCATCGGCATTCAGCCGGGCATTGATATAAGCGAACTGGCCAAAATCGGCGCCATAAAAAAACAAAACGAGCAGGGTCACCAAACCCAGGTACATGGTCCAGAACTTTTTTGAACGCAGGCTGTGAAAGGGAGAAAATTTAGGGTAAACCGATAAAACGGCAATAGGGAAAAGAATTACGGCTATCCATCGAAGGTCATATTTTAAACCAAGCCAGAAAGCGGGGATGAGCTCAAGTATGCCCGTTGATTTTGGTTTGAAGACGATAACTGTGGCGATCCTGAAAGCGGTGAATATGCACAGGTATATAAAGAATAACTTTACTATCCACTGTACCGTTTTGGAAACCCTCCACCTGATGAGCATTTATCTGAATTTTCTTATGCTGTAAAAGAAGCGAATATAATTAAATCCATGGACAGGAGGTAGTATGGCGGATGGCAGGCGGTATGGCGGGATCAAAGGAAGATACGAAACGGCCCTGCTATTGCTTTTTCTTATTGTTGAGCAGTAAATATTTTGAGGTCTCATGCCATGCATCAGTAAGTTGCTGAAGATGCCTTTTAACGCTATCCGTTTTTTCTGTCACCGGCACTTTTTCGTTCCCGGTAATGGAAACAAGATCATCTTTACCCGTTTTGGTATTTTTTAAATAGTAATATTCATTGCTTATCATGCCGATTGTTTTTACATCATGATCAATAATGAAAGCGTACTTATTATTTTTTACGGTATCAAATAAATTTCTCCCAAGCGTATTATTTGAATAAGGTATTTTGGCAAGCCATGCTATGGAAGGCATGATGTCAACCTGGGAAGAGATATCATGGACCCTTTTTGGCTTTAATGATCCTGGTGCGTAAAAAAGAAGCGGTACATGCTCACAGGTGAGGCCCTGTTCTGTCCAGCTTCTGGGAAATATATCACCGGCGTTCCCTCTTATGCCATGGTCACCAACAAAAACAAAGATGGTGTTTGCAAAGTAGGGTTCTTTATTCGCTGCTTCCATGAATTTTTGAAACCCGAAATCCGTATACCGGAAAGCATTCATTTCATCATTGCTTTCAAATCCAAATCGTTTAAGGGAATCATCAGAAAAATAAGTAAGCTTGAATTCGTCCTTATCTTCCGAAGGGATGGTATATGGGCGGTGATTATCGGCCGTTTGAATGATCGCAAAGAAAGGGTCTTTCTGTTGCTTTAATACCTTGTTAGCTTCCAAAAAAAGATTTTTATCACTGATACCCCATACGTCGATCTTCTCTGCTTTATAATCATCCTGTTCATAAAGCTTCAGGTTATTAATATTGTTGGTCAATACGCCACGGATATTTGCCCAGGTAGCGCTTCCTCCCAGGAAATAAAAATTGTTATAGCCAAAGTCATTGATAATGGTATGCTGATCCACTGCATTTGGATTACGGCTGGCTGTCTTCGGACTCTCTACATCAGGGATGCCGGTGATCGTTGCCCAAACGCCGCGTGCGGTTCCATAAGCAGGGGTAAAGCAGCGGTCAAAGAAAATTCCGTTCTTACACAGCTCATTGAAGTAAGGCGTTGTGTTCAAAGGGTTATTATACATGCTGCTTTTGTATGCGCTGAAACTTTCGCAGATAACAAGTACAATATTTGGCTTTGTACCCACAGTATCATTTTTTGTATAATTCCTTTCGAAATTCAATAACTGTCCGTCTGGTTTTTCTATACCGAGGCAGGAAGCCATCAGCGGGTATGCCGCCCTTACTTTTTTTATGTCGTAGGTCGAATTACGGAAATTGAGCGTGCTTATAAAACTCTGGAAAGGATTCAATGCAAGGTTGGCTTTAAAATCATCGCTCAGGGTATAGGCATCGCTCCAGCGCAGGGGAAATTGCCCAATTCTTCCAAAAATAAAAACAGCAAATACAAAGAATGTGAGGATATAGAATAAAACGCCTCTCCTTTTGTAAAAACTATCTTCATGCTGGAAACGGGCAAGCAACCTTCCAAAAATAAACCAGGCGACCATAAATAGTAAAATGAGACCGATCGTTATTGCTAATAATGGATAAGACTCCCACATCATGCTGAAAGAAATGCCCGCATCCTCCAGGTAATTCAGCACCGTGGCATTCAGGCGCTGGTGCAGGTAATCAAAATGATAAAAATCTATAGCATAGACCAGCACAACAATAAAAAATACAACAGGAAGAAAAATGTTCCAGAACCGTTTTGCTTTATAGTTCTTAAAAGGGTTCAATGCCGGAATCGCACAAAGCAGCATCATCCCCAGGCCTATGATTGCTGTCACCCTTGCATCAAAACGAAAACCCAACAGGAATGCAGAACCCGAAAATGCTTTCCCGGGTGGATTGAACTTCCAGTAAATTAAGAACCTGGATATGGTCATGATAATAAGGAAGAACAAAACCACTGAAAGTATCCAACGTAAAAGTTTGGGAATTCGTTGTAAAAACAGCATGAAGGATTTTTTATACGTGCACAAATTTAGTTTAATTATTTTTGGCTGCGGGTATTTAACACATCTCTGGAAAAAATGAAGCAACTACTGGCATACGATCAAAAATTATTCAGGATCATTAATGATGGGTGGAGCAATCCTTTCTTCGACTGGCTGATGCCATGGTTACGTAATTCGTCGATGTGGTATCCCTTGTACATTTTTTTAATGCTGCTCATCATTGTGAATTTTAAAAAGAACAGGGTTGGCTGGATATTGTTTGCCATAGGTACCGTGGTGCTTTGTAATTTTATCAGCAGTGATATCGTAAAGGAGAATTTCTTCAGGCTTCGTCCCTGTCACGAACCGGCTTTTGCCGACTGGATAAATGTATTGGTCGGTTATCGTCCACAAAGTTCAAGCTTCACCTCATCTCATGCAACCAATCACTTCGGTATGGCCACTTTCTTATTTTATACACTGAGGCCCAGGTTTGGCAAATGGCCATTATTGCTTTTTTTGTGGGCGTTGGGTATATCACTGGCGCAGGTTTACGTGGGGGTCCATTATCCACTGGATGTAATATGTGGAGGACTGATTGGAATACTTATCGGATATTTGTCGGGTAGATCGTTTAACAGAAACTACGGTTTACTTTAATCATACATGGGTATAATATTTATAATACTTGGACTGATCCTTCTCAACGGGGTCTTTTCAATGGCAGAGATCGCACTTGTTTCCGCAAGGAAGGCAAGACTGGAAGCACAGGCCAATAAAGGTGATGAAAAGGCGAAGGCGGCCTTAAAACTGGCAAATCATCCCGATGTTTTTTTATCTACAGTGCAGGTTGGCATTACGCTCATAGGTCTTTTGACGGGTATTTTTTCGGGAGAACAGTTAAAGGATCCGCTCGTTGAGTATTTCCATGGATTCGAATGGTCAAGAGATTACAGCAATGGGATCGCAACCACCATCATCGTTATCAGCCTTACTTATTTCTCTCTTGTTTTGGGAGAACTGGTACCAAAGCGCATCGGCCTTGCCCGACCGGAATATATTGCCAAAAACCTTGCAAGGCCAATGGGCTGGTTGAGTAAACTCACTTTCCCGTTCATATGGTTGCTTACCACATCTACCCACCTTATTGTAAAATTGTTCAACCTGAAGGTGAAGGATAACCAGGTAACAGAAGAAGAAATTAAAGCAATGATATCGGAAGGAAGTGAACACGGTGCCATTGAAGAAGAGGAAAAAGACATTATAGAAAGAATATTCCACCTGGGCGACCGCAACATCACTTCGCTGATGACGCACCGAACCGATATTGAGTGGTTTGATGAAGAGGATACGGTGCAAACAGTAATAGACAGGTTTGATGCGCTTACCTATTCCACTTATCCTGTATGTAAAAAGCAGGTTGATGATATTACGGGGGTGATCTTTGTTAAAGACCTTTTGAAGGCCCCATCTTCCACAGTGCTAAAAACCCTTGCCAAGCCTGCATTATTTGTTCCGGAGAATAACAGCCCTTACCAGTTGCTGGAACAATTCAAATCAACCAAGATACACAGTTGTTTTATTGTAAATGAATACGGCACACTGGAAGGCATGATAACCCTTAACGATATCCTTGAAGCGATCGTGGGTGACGTGCCGCAAACGGGACAGGACGAATACGAGATCATTGAACGCCAGGACGGGACCTATTTGGTAGATGCACAGATCCCTTTTTATAATTTTCTGACCCGGTTTGAAAAAACAGAGTGGATGAATGAAGGCGAGCATGATTTTGATACGCTTGCCGGGTTTGTATTGCATGAACTAAAACATATACCCAATACGGGCGAGCGCTTTGAATGGAACGGGTTTGATATAGAGATCATCGATATGGACGGGCAGAGGATCGATAAGCTGCTGGTTAAATTATCGGAGGAGCTAAGAGAGGAAATGGGGGATGCTTAATTTATTGTTTGGGGTTAGTGTTGGTCTCTGTCAATTCATAAATGGGTTGATCCATTTTAACCCTCAACTATAAACAACAAACCCGGAATATTTTCTAAAACTCAAAACTTGTCTTTTCCTCGGGGTTGATAAGCCTGCTGCTCTTCCTGTTGCCGCCCACCATTACGTGTATGATGCTGATCTGTTCTTTTTTGTATTCGAAGAGGATATTGTCCGTGATGTCTAATTTTTTTACGGAAGGAATATTGTTTACCTGGTAATAACTCATTATCCCTTCTTCATGTTGTTCGTAACCTAAAAATTGCAGGGCCACCGTTTTACCATCAGCCTTTACCAGTAAATGTTTTTTTACGTAATCACTCACCAGGTTATTCATGGCCGTTTTATCTTTTGCAGCAAGCAGGTCAACATGCTTCTTATAATTTTGACGGAGTGTTTGTTCAAAATCATCAGTGAATATTTTACAACTTATCTCCAGGGTCTTGTCTTTTGCATTGTGTTCAATTTCGGTAACACTTACAAATATCGGGTGTGATGAAAGAACTGGCTGACTATGTAAAAAGCCGCCAATGACTAACCACTTAAATAAAAAACTTACCATTTAGCAAAGAGATTAATAAATAAACGTTTCTTTAAAGATATTTGGAAGGCAAAACTAACATAAACATTCAATTGTAAATCGTTTCATGCAGGATTTGGGTTTTTATTTTGATTTGGGATGGAAGCATATCATAGCGTGGGACGCACTGGATCATACGTTGTTTATATTAGCCTTAAGCGCCATTTACCTGGCAGGCAACTGGAAACAGGTATTGATACTAATAACAGCTTTTACCATTGGCCATTCGGCTACACTGGTCCTGAGTGTATACGATGTTATCCGTGTCAATACCAGGCTGGTAGAATTCCTGATCCCATGTACGATCATGGCAACAGCGCTCTTTAATTTTTTCCAGAAAGACTTTAAGCCAGGGTCGCTGCGGCTGAATTATTTTTTTGCGGTATTCTTTGGCTTTATACACGGTTTGGGTTTTGCAAATGCCATACGCGACCTGATGGTAAATAATGAAAGCCTGGGCTGGAGCTTATTTGGATTTAATGTTGGTTTGGAAGCAGGACAGATCGTAGTGGTAGCCGGAATACTTCTTATAAGTTTCCTGCTGGTGAATAAAGCAGGGCTAAACCGTAAATGGTGGGTATGGACCTTATCGATTGTTGCTTTTTGCCTGGCAGCAAAAATGGTTTGGGAACGTTTGCCCGGATCATAGCGCATAACAAATTAAACACTCAATAATATAAAATGAAACAATTAACTGTCATTGCTTTTTTGCTTACGAGCATGTGTGTAAATGCCCAGGACATAAAAAATAACCCGGGTAGTAACCATGGTAATAAGTTTGAACAACTGGGAACAATTCTTCCCACACCAAATGAGTATCGTACAGCAAGCGGTGCGCCGGGTCCAAAGTACTGGCAGCAGCGTTGTGATTATGATATTGTTTGTGAACTTGATGAACCCAACCGCCGCTTAACAGGAAGGGAAACTGTTACTTATTATAACAATTCGCCTGATATTCTTACCTACCTGTGGCTGCAGCTTGATGAGAATGAGCACAGCAATACGAACAACTCAGGTTACCAGGGCAGCAATTTTATGCCAAGGCAAATTTCAGAAGCGGATATTTCAAGGTATGCTGGTAAAATAGACAAGGACAGGGAATATGGCGTGAACATTCAAAGAGTTGCAGACGCTACCGGAAAAATGCTGAAGTATACCATCAATAAAACAATGATGCGTGTAGATCTGCCGCAGCCACTTAAACCAGGGCAGCAATTTATTTTTAAAGTAGACTGGAATTATAATATCATCGAAAGAACAAAATATGGTGGTCGCGGTGGCTTTGAATATTTTCCTGAAGATGGAAATGACCTGTACACAATGGCACAGTGGTTTCCACGCCTTTGTGTATACAGTGATTTCCAGGGATGGCAGAACCACCAGTTCGTAGGCTCCGGTGAATTTGCATTGGTATTTGGAAATTATAAAGTGGCTATGACGGTTCCTGCAGATCACGTGGTATTGTCAACCGGCCAGGGACAAAATTTTCAACAGGTATTATCTGCTACAGAATTTGCACGCTGGCAAAAAGCGCAGAATGCAACCGATGTGGTAGAGATCGTTACACTTGACGAAGCTATTGCAAAAGAAAAAACAAAGTCTAAAGCTAAAAAGACCTGGATATTCAAAGCTGATATGGTTCGTGATTTTGCATGGGGTTCTTCCCGCAAATTTATCTGGGATGCCATGCCCACAATGGTTGAAGGCAAGAAGGTAATGTGTATGAGCGCTTATGGAAAAGAAGCC
>DATHEH010000355.1:0-15746 GCA_035318685.1 Ferruginibacter sp. | reverse complement strand
GAAGTAGGGATTCTGCTCAAGCTGGCTGCTAACGCCTTTTTTTGTGACCTTCACATTAAGCCGCTGAAGGTAGAGCAGCACTACATTGGTCAGGTTGGTATTATAACTCATTGCCATAGTAAAATGTTTATACAGGTTTAAAATAAAAAGATGTTATATTATTAATTGAAGAGAAACGATGCCTAAGTATGTTGCGTGACCCATTCATAAAAAACTTATTCAAAGGCAATATAGAATCATCTATAACCCTTTTTAAGTAGAATGATTATCTGAGTGAGATCAGTTATTAATTGCAGGGAATAGCATGTAACTGCAAGCCGGAACCAGCTATTAAAAAAGTAATGGGAGGAAGAATGTGATTGGAGCTTTATTTTTTCGTCTTCCACTTCCCGCTACGCAGGTAAATAAATGAAATGATAAAGATGCTGAACCAGTAAACGAGTTCATTGCTCCAGGCCATGGCAAGGGATATATAATTCATCTTTATAAAATACCAGGTGTATACCAGGTAGATCGTAATGGCAATTATTTCAATCAGCAGGTTCATCCTGGTTTTGCCCGTGCCGGTAACGCCGTTGAGCCATACATTGGCAACACTCATGAACATTAAGCCAATGCTTACCACCCGCAATACCGGGATACCCTGTTCCACAAATTCAGGCCCCTGGCCGAATACGCCGAAGAATGCTGTGGGAAAAATATTTACGAGCAGGCACATCAATAAACAGAAGCCAATGCTCAGTAACGTGATCTTATTGATCGCCTGCAAAACTTTGTCTTCTCTTTGCTGCCCCATCAGGTTACTCACCATCACATTACAGGTGCTGGCAAAAGCCCACACAAAAACCCCGGTGAGCCCAAACACATTACGCATGGTATTGCTGATAGCTTTTGCTGTTTCATCATGAAGACCTTCTATCAAAAGAAAAAATACAAGCCATGTAGTAACGCTTATCACATATTGCAACATCAGCGGCGCCGATATCTTCAATATCTGTTGGGTAATGATCTTATCGTACGCAAAGCTTTTTAATAAGCCATATTGTTTTTTTAACCCTGTTCTGAATAAAACGATCATTACTACGAGCATCCCCACAAATTCTGCAATTACTGACGCAACGGCTGCCCCGTTAAATCCCAGTGCAGGGAAGCCAAAACGGCCTTTGATGAGCAGGAAATCCAATAAAATATTTACACCCGCTTCAAAAATAAAACCGATCATCAAATAACGGCTGTTGAGTGATCCCACCAAAAATGCATTCCCCATCTGGAACAGGTATAAGAAGGGAAGGCCCCATATCCTGATCTTTAAAAAACTTATTTCCTCGGGATAAGCTTTGGGGTCTGCAACTGCTTTCAAAATGAATGGCGCAATGAACCAGGTGATCAGGATCCCTGCCAGGGCAAATTGCAGGCATATCCTGATACCCTGTGCAAGTATTATTTTAAATTTGCCGGGATCATCGCTTCCCGCATAACGTGAGAAAACAGCCTGCAATGCATTGT
The DNA here is from genome assembly GCA_035318685.1 of Ferruginibacter sp. Lineage (GTDB taxonomy): Bacteria > Bacteroidota > Bacteroidia > Chitinophagales > Chitinophagaceae > Ferruginibacter. Next base: position 14,240 of record DATHEH010000355.1, on the reverse strand, counting down.
TCAATCCATTGCCTGCCACGGCGAAGATCAAATAAAAAACACCCGTTATTCCTGCATTGCCTAATGCTTCGGTACTCAGGTTGCCGAGGAATATACTGTTGGTAAGCATATTGATCTGCGGGATGAGTATCGCCAGTGTAATGGGTAAAGCAATAGACAGTATTTGTTTATTGGTAACCTTAACTTTTAAATCTTTGATTACAGCAGTACTTTCCATAAAGTCAGCAAAATTATCTTATTTTGCCTCCCCAAACTCAGAATTTGACCCCATCATTCAATATACAGGCACCGGTAACAGATAGCAGCTCAGCGCATTTGTTTATAGAAGCAGGCCCAATGGGCATTTCCATCTTTATACTGGATGCTGATAATTGTTTCAGGAACGTGCTCATCTATTCCTTTCCTGCAGGGATGCAGGCAGCGGAATTTAATAAAGAAATAAAAAGGATAGTGCAAACCGAAGATCTCCTGCAAAAGCAATATAAAAGAACGGATATCTTCTGGTCATTTCCTGAAAGCATTTTAGTACCGCCCGAATTCATGGACAATGATAACAATAAGGAAATACTCGACCTTGTCTATGGCAGCGCAAACGGGGGAGTGGTGAAAAACGATTTTTTATATAAGCATAACCTGCATAATGTTTACCGGGTACCTGGAAGTATAGATGAGATCTTTGCTTCGCAGTTCTCATCAGCCGGCCAGGTGCACCAATATTCTTTATTGGCCAACAGGAAAAAGCAAGAGGATAATGAGTTATTCGCTGTTTTTTATACGAACAGTTTTACCGTGATGCTGCGCAAGGCCGGAGGCATACAGGTTGTACAAAGCTTTACCTACAATAACCCGGCAGATGCGGCATATCACCTGTTGAATGTCTGCCAAAGTTTCGGGCTTGATCCAAATTCTCTCACGCTTCATATCAGCGGACTGGTAGATGAGAAGTCGAACCTGTACGCGGCCATTTATAATTATTTTTTAAACACCCGTTTTGATGAATCACCCGGCAACTTTGAATACCGGGAAGAAATAAAAGTTCACCCCCGGCATTTTTTCAGTCATTTATTTTCTTTGGCCGCATGCGTATAATCACTGGTATACATGGTGGCAGGAAAATACATCCTCCTGCTAATATGCCTCATACAAGGCCAACAACAGATATTGCAAAAGAGGGACTGTTCAATATCCTGCAGAATAACCTGGAGATAGATACTTTGAAAACCCTGGACCTTTTTGGCGGCACCGGCAGCATCAGTTATGAGTTGGCCAGCAGGGGGGCTGCGGATCTTACCATCGTGGAAAAAGATAATAAGATGTATGATTTCATTAAGAAGACGTCATCAGAACTGGGCTTTGAAAATTTTAACGTGGTGAGATCAGATGTTTTCCGGTTCATAGAAACAACGCCTGGTAAGTATGACCTTATTTTTGCGGGCCCGCCATATGCACTCACTACCATTGATGACCTGCCGGTAAAAGTTTTTGAGAAGAACATCCTTAACCCCGGCGGCTGGTTCATATTAGAGCATACCCCAAGAAATGATTACAAAAAATTTCCCCACTATAAAACAGAAAGGAACTACGGCACTACCATCTTCTCTATCTTTGTGAATAATTAAACGGTTGCTGGTTTGTAGTTTGAGGTTAGTGCTGACGAACTTCCAACCATAAACTATAAACCCAAACCATAATTCATTGAAGAAGCTAAGATACCTTTTACTTCCCATCTCATTCCTTTACGGTGCCATCATATGGTTTCGGAACTGGTTGTTTGATAAAAAGATCCTCAAATCATCAGCATTTAATTTTCCCATTATTTGTGTGGGTAACCTGGCTACCGGTGGCACAGGCAAAACACCCATGACAGAATACGTGGTGCGCCTGTTAAAGAATAATTACAAAACAGCAACCCTAAGCAGGGGCTATAAAAGAAAAACAAAAGGATTCGCTATTGCCGATGAAAATACAACAGCGCTGGAGATAGGAGATGAGCCAATGCAGTTCCACATAAAATTCCCCGATATTATTGTTGCTGTTGGTGAGGAACGTTTGGTTGCCATACCTCAATTGCTGCACCATCAACCGGCACCCCAGGTCATCATTTTAGACGATGCTTTCCAGCACAGGCCCGTTAAAGCCGGACTAAATATATTACTTACCGATCATGCGAATTTATATACCCGGGACCAGATGTTACCTTCCGGTGACCTGCGTGATGTGCGCAGCAGCAGCAAAAGGGCTGAGATCATCATTGTTACAAAGTGTAAACCCGGTCTTTCTGAAACAGAAAAGAAGTTGGTCATTGATGAAATTGATCCTGCAACTCACCAATCTGTTTATTTCACAACAATAGTTTATGGCGATCCTTACCATCTTTTTAATAAAGAAGACCTAAGCATTACAAAAGACATTTCTGTGCTGATGCTATGCGGCATCGCTAAGCCGGAGCCTTTAAAAGAATACCTTGCAACACACGTAGATAAAAATGAATTCCTCCGCTATGCAGATCACCATATCTTTGACATGGATGACCTGAAGAACATAAAGCAGCGATTTGAAAAAATAAAAGGAGATAAAAAGATCATCCTCACCACGGAGAAAGACGGCGTAAGGCTGACGAAGTTTGAAAGTGAATTAAAGGACCATCCTGTTTACGTGTTACCCATCCGGCATTCCTTTTTATTTAACGGTGCCGGTGAATTTGAGAATAAGGTAAAGACTTTCACAGCATCTTTTCAATGATCTGAATAGCCTCCACGTTAAAGCTGCGGCTATTCATCAAAGACCGCTGAGGGCTTTAGCGAATAAAATGAAGCCATCTTATTGTAAATTGTATGCAATATATTTACACATGCGACTGCTGATTCTTTGCCTACTCATCTCATCACTCACTTTTGGCCAGCAAAGGCCCAATATCATTTATATCATGAGTGATGACCATGATGCCGATGCCATCAGCGTCTACAATAAAAAATTTATACACACCCCGGGCCTTGACCGCATTGCAAAAGAGGGTGTAATGTTTACCAGGAATTTTGTAAGTAATTCGATCTGCGGACCGGTGAGGGCTACCTTATTGACCGGTCAGCATTCACACAAGAACGGGATGAAAGACAACCGGACGAGGTTTGATTCATCAAAGATCACGATGCCAAAACTGATGCAGCAGGGTGGTTACCAGACGGCCATTGTGGGCAAATGGCATTTGCATTCTTATCCTACCGGTTTTGATTTTTGGAAAATAGTTCCGGGGCAGGGCTTATACTTTGAGCCGAGATTTATTTCGATGAAGGGTGACACCAGCACCTACCATGGCTATGCCACTGACGTCATCACCGACGAAGCCATCAAATGGCTTGATAACCGTGACATGAACAAACCATTTTTACTCCATCTTCACCACAAAGCGCCTCACCGGTATTTTTTTGCACCGCTGAAATATATTGAGCAATACCACAACAAAATATTTCCTGAGCCCGCTACGCTGTATGCAGATACGGCAGGTCGTGGTACGGCATGGCGACTGCAAACGATGAGCATCCTGCATGACCTCAGGCTTTGCAGCGACCTGAAAGTTGATCCCAAATATCTAATGGACATACCGGAACTAAAACCTGATTCGGCCGATATCGTTTATTACAATACTATATTCAGGCGTATACCTGAACCCGACAGGACAAACATCAAAAAGATCTACGAAGAAAGGGGAAAGCTGTTACAGCAATTGAGGCCAACGGGAAAAGAACTTTTAAAATACAAGTACCAATGGTACATGCAGGATTATATGGCTTGTGTGGCTTCTGTTGATGAGAATGTAAAAAGGGTTTTGGATTACCTTGATAAGAATGATCTTACAAAAAATACCCTGGTGATCTATACCGGAGACCAGGGGATGTACCTTGGCGAGAACGGGTGGTTCGATAAGCGCTGGATGTATGATGTATCCATGCAGGCGCCATTAATGATGCGCTGGCCCGGGCATATCAAACCAAATTCTGTAAATACAAACATGACACAGTCAATAGACTATGCACCAACCATACTGGATGCAGCAGGAATAAAAGTGCCGGACTTCATGCAGGGGATAAGTCTTGTGCCAACAGTAACCGGCAGGCAAAAGCTAATACCACGGCATGATCTATACTATCATTTTTATGAATACCAGGCAGACCATACCGTATTGCAACACCTTGGTATCAGAGGAGAAAGATATAAGCTTATCTATTTTTACACCGTAAATGAATGGGAGTTGTATGATCTTAAAACCGATCCGGGAGAACAAAAAAATATTTTCCGGTCTCCAAAACACCAAAAAATATTTTCCGATATGAAGGTGCAACTGATAAAGCTAAGGCAACAATATGACGACCATGAGAAAGCGGGCGAACTCAATTAAATAAAGGCTGCCACGGGCGAAGGTTTTTGTATTTTAACGTCTAAAACTAAAAACCAGTATCTGCCCGGCCAATAACTGAAACCAAAAACTATAAAACAACATACATGAAAAAAATACCAGTCATCATGGGTTCGATCCTATTTAGTTTATTAGCCATGGTCTTGTCTTGCTCAAAAAGCGGTTCAGATACGGGCACCGGTGGTACAACAACGGTACCTGCGGTATTCAGTAAATTCAATTCGACGGTCACCATTTCCGTTGAAGGAAATTTTGTTGTGCTTAAATCCAATGGATTACCCGAACACAAAAGTCCTTACTACCAGGGTACCGCATGGGCTGGCACTTTATATGAAGCTTATAACGGGACCAACCCTGCTTTCGCCCTAAACCCTAACCGGATAGCGCAGCAAAATCTTACTTTTAAAATCCCTATCGCTCCGGCATTGAATGTAATACACGAAGCAACGCCGCTTGGTCCAATTGGTATTTCTATAAATGGTATACCCATATATAACCAATACGCGGGGCCCTCACAACCATTGACGAACGAGATCAATTCATTTGATCAATACAATGGCCATCCCCAAATGACTGGGCAATACCACTACCACGTGGAGCCGCTTTATGCTACGGCTTTAAAAGGCAAGGAGGCATTGATCGGCTTTCTATTGGATGGATTCCCCGTATATGGACCAAAAGAAAATGGCATTACACTCACCAGCGCTAACCTGGATGCTTATCATGGACATACTTCTGTAACGGCAGATTATCCGGCTGGCATTTACCACTACCATATCACTGCCGATGCACCGTACATTAATGGCAGCGGCTTTTATGGAACCAAAGGAACCGTAACGCAATAAGATGATAAGAAATAGTTCAATTATATTTTTCGGTTACTTAAGTAAGCTACAAGCTTCAAGTCACAAGGGGACATTTTTTTTAAATAAAACTGTAAGCTATTTAGCAAAGTTTATACTAAGATACTCCACCCTTGGAGCTTTTCCCATTGTATTAGTATGTTGTTCAGGGCCCGGTTGCCGTCATAAGCAGCCTGCCCAAACATCATTGGCTAAAGAAGTAACGCTCCCTTATTATTCATCAGCTGATCTTACGCCAGAATGGATTGAGGAGGGGAGTGGCCGTTTGGATACGCTACACAGCATTCCTGCATTCTCCTTTACAGATCAGAATGGCAATACCATTTCTGAAAAAGATGTAACCAACAAAATATACGTGGCTGATTTCTTTTTTACAGCCTGCCCGGGTATTTGTCCGAAGCTTGCCAAAAATTTAAAACTCGTACAGGATGCTTTTGCCAATGATGATGAGGTATTATTATTGTCACATTCGGTAACACCAGATAAAGATATTCCTGCTGTTCTTAAAAGATATGCAAGAAATTATTCCGTGATAGATTCAAAATGGCATTTGCTTACCGGCAATAAGGATTCTATTTACAATATTGCCCGCAGGTCCTATTTTGCCGATGAGGACCTGGGTATGCAACGCAACAGCAATGATTTCCTGCACACCGAAAATATGCTACTCATTGATAAGCACCGCCGCATACGTGGTGTATATAAAGGAACATCCGCAGCAGAAATGGATAATATCATTGCGGATATTAAAAAACTGAAAGCACAAAAATATTGAGAACTTGTTTTTCCATATTATTAAGCATACTCTTGTTTTCCTGCCGGGAAGATATAGAACCCATTATTACAAATGCCCCAGGGATCGGTATTTCTTCCAATGATCCCGCATTGCATCTTGTGAATGGGACCTGGTTCTATAAAGACAAAGTCCCATTCAGTGGCGCCATAAAGGATCTTTATCCTGGCGGAACTGTAAAGTCTTTACTAAGACTGGAACACGGCAAAGAGCAGGGATATACAGAAACCTGGTACAATGACAGCAGACCTGAAAGCCGGCGCTGGTACAGCAATGGAGAGAAGGACGGCCTGCACAAAGGCTGGTGGCCCAATGGCAATAAAAAATTTGAATACCATTTTACCAATGGCAATTATAATGGCTTATTTACCGAATGGTACCAAAGCGGGAAAATGCTCCAGCAGGTTGTTTATGATAACGGGAACGAAGTTTCCGGCAAAGGCTGGAGGGAAAATGGAAAGCTTTATATGAGTTTTGTAATGAAGGATGGGCGACGATATGGATTGTTCAATGCGAATCTTTGTTATTCGGTTACAGAATGATTTGGTGATTTGAAAATTTGATGATTTGATGATTCTTTAGATCAAAAAAAGCCTGCTTCATCTTCAAATCTTCAAATTGACTCATCTTCAAATTGGCTTCAAATCATCTTGCTATTTCTATCTTCACCTTCTTATTCTTTATCTTTTCATTCTTTATCAGCTCAAGCACGGCACCAACTTTTATCTTGCGAACGGCAACAAAACTAAAAAAGTCTTTCACCTCGATGATGCCAATGTCTTCTTTTTTTAATTCGCCTTTTTTGGAAAGGAAGCCAACGATATCTATCTTATTCACTTTATCTTTTTTTCCCGCGGCAATAAAGAGTGTACTCCATTTGGGTTTTTCAGGTAACGGGTAATTCTCCGTGAGCTCGATATTCTCAACATCAGAAATATATGGAGGCAATTCTTCCTCTGCAGATAAAATTAAAATTGACGTGCCCGTAGAATCCATCCTTGCCGTACGTCCATTGCGGTGTGTAAATACATCTTCAGTTGCGGGCAGGTGGTAATGAATGATGTAACGGATGTTTGGAATGTCCAGCCCGCGTGAAGCAAGGTCAGTGGTCACGAGCACATTGGAAGTGCCATTCCTGAATTTGCAAAGAGCGCTGTCTCTTTCCTGTTGCTCCATGCCGCCATGGTAGAATACATTGGTAAGGCCTTTCTCCGTTAATATATTGCTGGTGCGTTCCACCGATTCCCGGTGGTTACAAAATACAACCGATGAGCGGTTGCCGAGGTAACAAATGAGGCTGAAGAGTGTATTTGCTTTGTCTTTGTCTTCACTGAAAACGGTCTTTATTTCAAGCGAAGTAGCTGCGGTATCTGTTTCTGCTAAAAAATCAAGACGGGCGGATTCCTGTATACCAATAAAATCAGGGATAGGCACGGCCTGTGTAGCCGAAGTGAGAATTCTTTTCTTTATCCCTTTTATAGAGCCAACGATAAAGGACATTTCTTCGGTAAAGCCCAGTTCCAGCGATTTATCAAATTCATCCAGCACCAGGGTTGTTATACTGTCTAAAGAGAAATTATTCCTCCGGATATGATCCGCCAGGCGGCCTGCTGTTCCAATGATAACGGCAGGAGCTTGCTTCAGGTTATTTTCTTCTGTTTCCCTTTTGTGGCCACCATAGCAAAGCGTGACCTTATAGCCTGTGCCCATTTTACGGAACACATCGTCGATCTGTATGGCCAGCTCGCGGCTGGGCACAATTATCAAAGCCTGTACATTGTTGATGGCCGGGTCAAGTGCGTGCACCACCGGTAATAAAAAAGCCAGTGTCTTTCCCGAGCCCGTGGCTGATAATAAAATGGTATTTTCATTTTTTGCAATGGCATCTATGGAAGCCAGCTGCATGGGATTGAGTTCTTCGATCCCCAGGTTGGAAATGATAGAACCGATCTCTGTAGTATTTGTTTGCATTTCGGCAAAAGTAACTTTTGTATTCTTATTATAGCAAAACCCCGGCTATGAATAATCAGGAGGTTTCTAAGATAACCAGCTTAAGATATATTATTGCCTATAATTAATGTTATGTTAAGTAAGCCCTTCACGTAATTGTATTTAAAGCAACCCATGCCACCCTAGTGAGAAGATAAAGTAATAGATTGGCGGGAGTAATTACGTAGATTGGTAGCAACCCTAGAGCGAGGATATTGGAGGAGAACGATGCCGAAGGATTATGTATGCGGCCCTAAGAATTTACCGCCATTAAAATGAACCATGTGAGTAGGATTATCGGCTGTCCATACTTCAGACTCCCAGCCTATTTCATGTACGTGCTTTCTAAAATCAGCCCGTGAAGTAAACGCAGTTACAAATATTAATTCTGCTGTGCAGTCTTTAAGGGCTTTTTTAAGTTCCAGCATTCTTTCTTCGGTCATTGCGCCGCCTGAGTAAAATGCTTCAATCAGGAATATCCAATTCCTTTCTGCATCGTATGCTACAACGTCAGGCAAGGAATCTTTTGACAATTCAAAGAATCCTAATTTTTGAAGCTTTTCATCTTCACGATGCAAAAACCTGCTTGTAGCATCGCCTATATAAAGAACCTCGCAGCCATTGCCGAATAACGGCAGAAATTCTTCCAGAATTTCCCGCTGTAGCTGGTTATGACCACCCTGCGAAAACTCTAAAGTATGACCTGACGGCAATTTTATTTTAACCTTAGGCATATCTCTTTTCCTTTGTAAAATCTCACTTAAAGATTGCCTATTTTTATTAAATAATTTTAGTTTAATTTCCCATTCTTCTGTGTTATAATACACAACAAGCGCCTTAAAGTCTGCGCTTAATGAATTGCCCCTCGTGGGATCGTTTGCTGAGGCGTGTGGGTTATCCGCACTATTCAGTATCAGTTCTGCCAATACCGGCAGCCTGAGGTGCTTTCTGCGCATATCATCATAAGAGCCTGATGATATATTTTCCTCGTAATTCTCATTAATATACTTAATGATATCACGGGTTTTAATATGCCTGTTGTCATCTTGACCCTTGGCTTCTTTCCATGACTTAGTTACACCGGCAACAGCCATGAAAGCCATAGCCATGCTTTCAAGCCCCCGCTCCCTTTTGCCAGCAAAAGGAATTCCGACACTTTGTAAAATGTCGAGCGCTTCATTTATCAGCTGCTTAATTTCAGCTGACTTTTTTGAATTAGGAATATAATCGGGCATATTAATTATTCAGCACTAAAGATAGCTGCTTATTAGGTGTTCTTCTTTTAGAATAACACTCTTTAATAGCAAGCGCCAGTTTGTAAGCAAACAATGGCGGCACAGCATTACCTAACTGGTAATACTGACTTGTTTCATTTCCTACAAATTCAAATTTGTCAGGAAAACTTTGAAGCCTGGCGGCCTCACGTATCAGCAATCTCCTACGCCTGCCATCAGGTAACTTAACTCGCTGCATATCACCTGTCGCAGCCGACAGGTTACGGCACGTTAGAGTACGTGCAGGCCGGTCAGCGTATAAATCCCTTGGATTGATACACTTTGAAGCCCTTTCATAATTGCCAATGTATTTATCCTGCGATGCAGTCAAGAATTTGCTGTTCTCAGGCGCTTCATACATCATATCGTGTATAGCTTCGCCTACCGTAACCTTTTTAGAGTTAGGCTCAGGAAAGGAAAATTTTGAGTTGTGGCCAACTACAACAAGCCTTTCCCTATTTTGAGGCACACCAAAGTGTACAGCGTTTAATAATTTAAACTCTATTTGGTAGCCCAAATCCTTGAGCTCCTCAAGGATAATTTCAAAATACCATTTGTTAGAATAAAGTAAGCCCCTTACGTTTTCAAACATAAAAACCTTTGGCTTTACTTTTCTTACTGCATCTATAAAAATGGGAAATCCATTACGGACATCTTCGATGCCCTTTTGGTTGCCGCCAACACTAAACGGTTGGCACGGCGGCCCTCCAATGATAATATCTGCCTTTGGATATTTAAAATCCAAATCCAGTCTTTCAGTAAAGCATTTACCCACTAAATTTTTGCTGTAAGTATTAGAAGCGTCAGGGTTCATTTCAAAACCTATAGTTTTGAAACCCGCTGTCTCAAAGCCTAAGGACAGACCTCCGCATCCTGCGAACAGGTCTAAAACCACAGCTTTCTCTGTGATTTTCGGCTTTAAAATCCTATTAATCAGATTGATGTAAGGCATGAAAGGTGGCTAATTTACATAAAAATATGGCAAAATTAGCACCAAATGCTAAAAAATTGAGGATATTTTCTAACTGTATGTGAATAATTTTAGGAATCTTGGCAGACTCCCACTCCGTGAGCTTCGCTTTAAATCCAAAAACTTATCCCCTCCGCTTCGGGTTGTGAGGAAAATTTACAACCCTCGCTCCACAAAAGCTAACTTACGATTAACATAACATAGCCTTATACTCGAACCGCCAGCTTTCTTTTTATTGTCGCTCCTTACGTCGCTTTTTGCATTCGCCTGTTGCGATTTTTCCGCTCTCTTTTATTGATAAAATCAATGACCGTGAAAAATCGCAACAGGCGAATGTCGGCGCTAACGGTTAAGTATAAGGTAATTTTATGTTAAGTAAGCCCCCAGGTATTTAAAAAATGTATTGCCCCTGCCACCCAAAGCGGAGATTATGCACGAGAACGATTGGGAGTAAAAAGCAACCCTTACCTTTGAATTTTACTCTTAGCATGTGCCAAACCAACCAAGCATGGAGAATATACAGTCCTTAAATACGCCTGAATTATTACACCTGCTACGCCATCACAATGAGCAATATGCAGAACTCATGGTACGGGGTTCTAAAGAAGAGTTTGATACATGCAGGGAAACTATTACCTGCATACAGCACGAATTAAATCTCCGAAAACAGTCTGAAGAAAATTAACCCTTATTGGGCAGGAACCTGGAAAAGATACCTGGCCCCAGCGTTTTCATTTCTTATATTAAAATACAAACTAGCATTTAAATAATAAAAACCCAATATTTCTATTGGGTTTTTATATTCAACATATTCAATTAACTATTCTAATTCAGTTGGTTCGGCTGTCTCGCCAGCTTCAGCTTCAGGCAGTATTTCATCGGGAACCTCACCTGTAATCTCAGCTTCTACTTCTTTTTCATCCAGCTGTGTAATGGCCGCTATCTCATCACCCTCATCCACTCTTATCAGCTTTACACCCTGGGTTGCTCTTCCCTGCTCGCTTATCTGGTTCACCGGCATACGGATGGTGACACCCGATACGCAGGTTATCATCAGGTCCTCGGCTTCGGTCACGGCTAATAACCCAACCAGTGAACCGGTCTTTGCGGTAACACTGATCGTCTTAACCCCCTTGCCACCACGGTTGGTGATGCGGTAATTGGCTTCACCTGTATCCGGATCGTCCAGGAAGGTACGCTTGCCATAACCATTTGCACTTACTACCAGTATCGTTTTAGATTTATCTTCTTTGTTAACGCAGACCATACCTACTACTTCATCGTTGGCATCATCCACATCAATACCACTCACACCAATACCACCGCGGCCTGTCGGACGTGCTTTCTCTTCGGGGAAACGAATTGCCCTTCCGCTCTTTACCGCCATCATGATCTCGCAATTGCCGTCGGTTAATTTTGCATCCAGCAACTGGTCGCCCTGCCTGATGGTAATTGCATTGATACCGGAAAGCCTTGGGCGGCTGAAATCCTTCAACCTTGATTTATTGATAATACCCTGCTTGGTACACAAAACAATGTAATGGCTCTTCACGTACTCCTCGTCATCAAAATTCTTTACATCAATTACTGCCCTCACTTTATCATCGGGCGGTATCTGTATCATATTCTGCAAAGCACGGCCCTTGCTGGTCTTATCACCTTCGGGGATCTCGTACACTTTCAGCCAGAAACACCTTCCCATTTCTGTAAAGAACAACAAGGTATGGTGCGTTGATGCTACGAACAAGTGCTCGATAAAATCTTCTTCCCGGGTGCTGCTGCCCTTAGCTCCACGTCCGCCCCTGCGCTGCTGGCGATATTCCGCTGCCGAAGTACGCTTGATGTATCCAAGATGAGAAATGGTAACCACCACATCCTCATCTTCAATAAGGTCGAGCATATTTATCTCATCAGCCAGATAAATGATTTCTGATTTACGCTCGTCGCCAAACTTATCTTTTACTTCCAGTAATTCGGTTTTGATGATATCATAGCGCATGTCCTCGTTCGCAAGTATCTCTTCCAGGCGTGCGATCAAATTCATGATCTCGGCGTGCTCTTCCCTGATCTTGTTGATCTCCATTCCCGTTAACCTTTGCAAACGGAGTTCCAGTACAGCTTTTGCCTGTATCTCGCTCATGCCGAAATTGCCGATCAGTCCTTCCTGCGCAATGGCCGGTGTGGACGATTCACGGATGAGTTTGATGACCGCATCAAGATTATCCAATGCGATGATATAGCCTTCTAAAATGTGTGCACGCTCCTTCGCCTTACGCAATTCATATTGGGTGCGACGTACCACAACTTCGTGGCGGAAGATGATGAACTCGCTGATGAGGTCCTTTAAATTCAGCACCCTGGGCCTGCCCCTTACCAGCGCAACGTTATTTATACCATAAGAGGTTTGTAATTCAGTTTGCTTGTACAAATGGTTGATGACAACCTGTGCCACAGCATCTTTCTTCAGGTCGATTACGATACGGGTGCCTTCCTTGTTATTACTTTCATTGTTCACATCGGCAATGCCTTCAATTTGCTTATCATTAATGAGCTCACCGATCTTGGCCGTTAAACTATCCCTGTTTACCTGGTAAGGAACTTCGTGAATGATTATCTTTTCCCTGCCGGTCTTCATGGTCTCGATATTTACCCTGCCCCTCAATACTAATCTGCCCCTGCCGGTATGTAATGCGTCTTTCACGCCTTCAAAGCCATAGATCACACCACCTGTTGGAAAATCAGGCCCTTTTACATGCTTTATCAGTTCATCGATCGTGATCTCTTTATTATCGATATAAGCGATACAGCCATCAACCACCTCGCTTAAATTATGCGGCATCATGTTGGTGGCCATACCTACGGCAATACCACTGCTTCCGTTGACCAATAGCTGCGGAACACGTGTTGGCAATACCATCGGTTCCTTCAGTGAATCATCAAAATTGAGCTGGTAATCCACTGTTTCCTTTTCAATGTCTTCCAGCATGGCTTCTGCAAATTTTTGCATGCGTACCTCTGTATAACGCATGGCAGCCGGCGGATCGCCATCTTCGCTACCAAAATTACCCTGGCCATCGATCATCTTATATCGCATTGCCCAGTCCTGTGCCATACGCACCATGGTATCATAAATGGCCTTATCACCATGCGGGTGATACTTACCCATTACCTCTCCCACTATACGTGCAGATTTTTTATAAGGCTTGTTACTGGTATTACCCAGTTCGCTCATCCCGTACAGAACGCGGCGGTGAACCGGTTTTAAGCCGTCACGCACATCCGGTAAAGCACGTCCAACGATCACGCTCATCGAATAATCGATGTAAGAGGTCTTCATTTGTTCTTCAATATTCACAGGGATTATCCGGCCCCGGTTATTGTCCTTTTCTTCGTTAAAATTGTCAGTATTTTCCATATTTTTTTATAGGCTGCGAAGATACCGAAAAATGCCCGTTTTTGAACCCTGATATAAAGGTTTTTCACGCTTATTTTCACACATTTTTTTAGAGTTTGTGGAGAAGATTTTCATAACCACAGATAGCACGGATTCAGGCACAGATTACCACAGATTTTGATCTCTTTTTAGAAAGGTTATCTATTAGATCTGTGAAAATCAATCCGTGTAAATCTGTGATAAAAAAACAATCTGTACCTTTCGAAAAAAATCTCTATTTGAAAACGATCTTACTCTTTGGGGCTGGAAAATCGGCTACTGTTTTAATTGATTATTTAATTGCCGAAACCGAAACCAACAACTGGAAGTTCATCATTGCAGACAGCAACAAAGAACAAATACTTTCCAAGACAAACAATTCTGTTTTTGCAGAAGCCGTACAAACAGATATCACCAATGAAAAATTAAGGGGCGACCTTATCCAACGAGCGCACGTTGTTATTTCGATGATGCCTCCTGCCCTGCACTTTTTAATTGCAAAGG
>DATHEH010000354.1:0-16220 GCA_035318685.1 Ferruginibacter sp. | reverse complement strand
TTTCACTGCCCGATAGTTCGGGAATTGATTCATTTAAGTCCATGAGAGAGGCGGCTGTGAATATCCCGGTCATCATATTGTCGGGTCTTACAGATATGAATGTGGCATTGGATGCCATCACCCTGGGTGCCCAGGATTACCTGATCAAGGGAGATTTTGACGAAAAGCTACTCGCCAAAACTATCCTGTATAGTATGGAAAGGATGAACACGATTAACCAGCTTAAAGAAAGCAATGAGCGTTATAACCTGATAAGCCAGGCCACCAATGATATGGTATGGGACTGGGACCTGCTTACTGGAAAAGTTTATAGAAATAAAGAAGGCTGGAAAAAGATATTCCGGGGTGAGCAAAAAGACCTGGAAGTTGGTTGCATTGATGATTGGGATAGCAGGATCCATCCCGAAGATGCGGGCAAAGTGGAACTGGTAAATGAAGAAATACAAAAATCAGTAAAAGATTTCTTTGAAGTTGAATGCCGGATGCTGAGAGATGACGGCACTTATGTTTATATACATGACAGGGGGAATATTATACGAAATGCAGTAGGCAAGGCCGTAAGGTTAATTGGTGCTACACAGGATATCACACAGAGAAAAGAAGCAGAGCTGCAGCTTGACAAAAGCGAAAAACGATTCCGTTCACTTGTACAAAACAGCTCTGATCTTGTTACTATTGTAAATGAAAGGGGCTATTATTTATACTGTAGTCCGGCTGCTAAAAGAGTTCTGGGATATGACCCCGAATTCATAGAGGGGAAAAATGCTTTTACTTTCATACATCCTGATGATATAGACAGGTTAAAAATAAACCTGTCCAAAAATAAAACAGCAAAATTCGCCGAGATGCCTTCATTCCGTTTTAAAAATGCAAAGGGAGAATGGCGATGGCTGGAAAGTAAAATTTCCGACATGAGTGACAATCCTGAAGTAAAGGGTTATGTTTTTAACTCAAGAGATGTAACAGAAAGAAAAAATGCAGAAGAGGAAATTAAAAATCTTTATATCAAGGAAAAAGAAGCCGAAGAGATCTTAAAAGCATCGGAAGAACGATACCGGTACCTGTTCAACAACAGCCCCGCCAGCATCATCATCTGGGATATAAATACCCTGCAGATACTGGAAGTAAATAACACGGCAGTAGAGCAACACGGTTATAGCCGGGAAGAATTTCTTTCTAAAACGGTTATGGATCAAAGTCCTCCGGAGCACCATGGTAAATTAAAAGATTTCATTGAAAGAGTACGACAAAAAAATGATTTTAAATCAGTGATCACCTCGAAGTACCTGAATAAATCGGGTGAAGAAATATACCTCAGTATCGCTTCACACCGGATACAGTATAAGGGGCGGGCTGTTATTATGGCACTGGCTACAGATGTAACGGAGAATGTATCACTGGAAAGAATACTGGAAGAAGAAAGAGTTGCCAAACACCAGGAAATTACAAATGCGGTGATCTCCGCACAGGAACAGGAGCGGCAGGAACTGGGTGGTGAGTTACATGATAATATAAACCAGATACTGGCAGGTTCACTCCTGTATCTCGGACTTGCTCAAAAAGAATCAACGGCTAAACACCCCTATTTCACAGAAACAGAAACCCTTATTAGTTCTGCCATTACTGAAATAAGGAACCTCTCCCATTCTTTGATACCCCCTTCTTTAAATGAATCAGAACTGCTGGGCGCTATAAACAATATCATAGAAGTAACACAACAAACGAGCGAAATGAGGATAAGCCTCCAGTCATTTGGTTTCGACGAAAGCAACGTCAGTGACAAACTCAAACTAAGCATATACAGGATCATACAGGAACAATTCAACAATATACTGAAACATGCCGGTGCCCAGCGGGTCATTGTAGGCTTGTTCCAGGATAAAGAAAGAATAAAGCTCAGTATTAAAGATGATGGTGTAGGTTTTGATACCGGTAAAAAAGCTAATGGTGTGGGGTTGATGAATATAAAAACAAGAGCTTCCTTGTTTAACGGGGAAGTGATAATTATCTCGTCTCCGGGTAAAGGGTGCGAAATAAAAGTCTTGTTCAATTAATACTTCCTGAACCTTAGGATGCCGGGTAAGAACTGCCGTGAAGTGAAAAACTAAGTTTTCAGTTGTAATTTTTTTATGGCCGCATATACAGCTTTCACTGTATTCCTGTCAGGTTCCCTGGCTTTTTCTGAGAGAAGTTCATAAGGAACCATTAGCTCTTCCCCGTCTTCTGATCTCCTGGAACTGATCCCATTATCCTTTTTGGATGTCATCCATGCCTTATGTACTTCTGGGGATACCTGTTCCATATCGGGGAGTTGTACCATATACATTTATTTTGATGACCGGTACTCAAAATTAACAGATTGATCTTCGTGCCCGTCATTAAGAAATATAGGATCCATTTTCAGTTAAACAAAGTTTTAAAAATTATCATTGCGGCTTCTTCACTACCCTTTTGTGATGGATGAAACATATCAGGTCCGTAATAAGAATAATTACCGGTTGCTAAAGAATATTCTTTCCATACCTTACCAACCGGGCATAACAGAGAATTTGTTGCCAGGGCCGCATCGGTATAATTTTTTATCACCCCGTCAAACATATGAAAGTTGGAAAAAGCAGGCCATACCATAAAGAAGGCCAGTTTGGTACCGCGTGGTACACATATGTTTTTGATCCTTGTCCCGTAATCCAGCAGCATGTTGCGGCCATCAGTCTGCGAAGATGGACCCTGCTGTACTACAACAAAATCATATTTCTTACCTGCAATGAGTACCTGCAACTGCCCGTCATTCCAATGGTCCTCCAGCGCATAGTTGGGATAAGCCAGCATTTCTGTTGTTATAGCGATGCCGCTGTCTCTCCCTATGCGTGTAATGATCCCAGGTAAATTGTTAGTATAGGTCAGGCTATTCCCTACAAAAAGTATGCTTTTGGCTGAATCGTTTCTATTGTCAACTGCTATCGCCTGAACCTGCCCCTGGCTTTTAAATGCGCCGGTGATAATAACAAAAACAAGAAGTACAATAATTATATTCCATAGTGCAGGAATGCATCTGCAGGTATTTTTCACTTTGCTGTATTTTAAGTAACTTTTATCTGTTAACCATTGCTATTTAAACCTGTTCCGGTTCTTTGCAAAGTTCAGCCAATTATATTCAATGGAAAACAATAAAACAAAATAAAATGAAACATTTTCCCTTTGTTACAGATACCACTGCATTCAGGCTATTACGAATATTTACAGGGGTATTCCTGGCAGCACACGGCTTTATAAGATTATATACAGGCACCGTAAATGAGTTTGGTGATTTTTTAAATTCCAAAGGTTTTATTATCGGGGGTACTATTGCCTGGTTCCTTACCATATTTGAAATAGCCGGCGGTTTACTGATGGCTGCAGGATTTCTTATAAAGTGGATCGCAGCAGTTTTTATCATAGAACTTATCATGGGTATCATTCTCGTTCATGCAGATAACGGCTGGTTTGTAGTAGGATACCAATCAGGGGGGATGGAATACAGTGTTTTACTTGTATTGGTTTTATTGTTCATTGCCGCAAAAGGTAATAACAGGAGGAGATAAAAATATCATCGGCCCCCATCATGCTCAACTTGCGGCTGGTGAGGACAGCAACCGGGGCCATGAAGATAAGTATGTCCAGGCGCCTCATACTTTATCCAGCTTCAACAAAAAATTGAACAGGTTAACTTCGGTAGGGATCTCTAATTTTTTTCTAAGCCTGTACCTGCTGATCTCAACACCCCTTATAGAAATATTCATTAATTGTGCGATCTCTTTTGTAGAAAGGTTCATCCTTAAATAAGCCGATAATTTTAACTCATTGGCACTAAGGCCGGGGTATTTTACTTTTAGTGCAGAAAGAAAATCACTATGCACATTGTCAAAATGCATGGTAAATTGTTCCCACTGTTTGTCTATTTGATCTTCTTCACTGATAACACGTATGATCTTCTTCAGGTCGTCTGAATCCTTCTCATTCCCTGTTTGTTTCTTTAGCTTGACCATCTGGTCCTTTATCTTACCCAGCAACTCTCCCTTTTGCACAAGGTGCATGGCGACTGATGCAAGCTCTGTGTTCTTATGCTGTATCTCCGCCTCCAGTTTTTCATTTTTTAATTTAACGATCTCTTTTTCTGTTTTCTCCATTTCCAGCTGGTGAAGATATAGTAAGCGCTTTTGCTCTTCGTTGTGCTTTTGTTGTTGTATCCTGAATTTTCTTCTCAGGAAGACATAGAGTTTATAATTACCGAAAAGAAAAAGACAAATATAAAAAGCATAGGCCCAATAGGATTGATACCAGGGCGGAAGTACCGAAAAATTATAGGTGCCGGTATCAGATTCATTGCCCAGGTTATTCCTCGCCTTTACCTTGAATGAATAATCACCGGTAGGAAGGTTGGTGTATTCCTTTTCCGTTTTCTTTGAGAATTCCGACCATTTCTCATCAAACCCTTCCAGGAAATAGCTGTACTCGATATTTGACTGCTGTGCATATACCGGGGAAGCAAATTCAAAATGAAAGGAGTTCCAGGAATGGCTCACTTTATTTCTTTTGTTCTTTGCCGTGCTGTTGGCCTCATTTACTTCACCCATATAACCGCCAAAAAGTAAGCTGTCTTTTTTATTAATGGCCTTCACTGCTGTGATCTGTACCTGCAACGGGTATTTTATCTTTTTATATTGCTCGTAATTGATGTGGTAAAAACCCCGCTCGCCGCCGATAAAAATATTATTCTTATTCAAGGGATAGATATGTTCAAACCCGCTTACGAATTTATTGGTAAGCTCGGGGAAATAAATGATCTGTGCCTTTGATGTTGACATATCAACAACACCCAGGATCTTATCAAATACGAACCAGATATTACCGGCGCCGTCTTCCTTTAAATACCGCACATTTATTTTACCAAAAAGCTCATTGTAAAAAGGTGAAGTTTCAAATTCATCTTTTAGTTCATTGTATTCAAAAATGCCGTTCTCGGTTGTAAGTATGATCCTGTTCTTTACCTTGAACAGGTAATTGCCATTAGGAGATAACACACCTTGTTTGGGTGTATAATATTTTGTCTGTGCAGTTTTTTCATTTAATAACTGAACCCGGTACACCCCTTTATACGGGTGTGCTACCCATATGCTGTTATTATCCATGCACACGAACCTCGCAGATTCAAAATGTGCAACCAGGTTCTTACTGCTGAAAACGCCGTTCTTATATGCATAGAAATTTATACCCTGGTAGGTACCGCCGATCATTATAGAAGAAGGCAACACATTAAAATAAGGCAGGAATGTCCAGAAACCCGAGGTATTATCAATGGCTTTTGCAATATTGTCTTCAATTACAAATGCCCCGTCATGGTGCCCCATCAGTAATTTCCCATTCACTTCAGATAAATTCCAAACCTGTCCCTTGGTATTTGCAACAGGTGTAAAAACACTTTTTATATAACTCAGGTCCTTTTCATCGTAAAGCGCGGTGGCATACAAACCATTTGAAGTGCCAACATAAAGCTTGTTATTGAAGATACTTGCGGCATAGCCCGAACCTTCGTTGAGGTAATCAGGGTAAATGTGTTTGATGGCATTGTTGTAGGCAACAAAATCGATCCCGTTATCCAGTCCAAGCCAGAGATTCTTTTCCTTGTCGAGAAATATATCCAGGATATTATTATTCTGTAATCCTTCTTTCCTGCTGAACTGCCGGACCAGGGATCCTTTTTTATCAATGATATAACAGCCGGCAAGGTTTGTAGTGAGTGCAATATGATCTTCATTGACCATAGCCGACGCGGAGATATGCATATCGGGAATGTTGTCAAGGAACGGTGAGCGCATCCTCGTTATATTATTACCCGAAAGAAGGAACACCCCGTTCTTTACAGTTGTAAGAATGGCACTGTCCGGGCCGATCGGCGTTAAAGAAGTGGCGAAATAATCAACGGGCAGTTCGCTTTTTGCCAGGAAAGGCGCCCATACCCCGTTTTGAAAGGAAAGCAATCCTTTATCAAAATCCTGTGCGATCAAACGGTTATTGCACAAAGTGATGAACCTCCAGTGCGTGCTTTTGTAAATGCTGCAGTGGTTACCGCTTATCTGGTATATCTTATTGCTGGTTTGAAAAAATACCCAGTCGCGGTAAAAATAGATCTCCCACACATCCGTAAAAGACCTTTCGTTTTTTGGAAGCAGGTCTTTAAGTGAATGGTAGCTGATCTGCCCGTTCTCTGCAGGAGAAAAAAAGCCAAATTCATCCTGGCCGCCAACATAAAGCTTGTTATCGGGGCCAAACTCGAGGGATCTTACAATACTATTATTGGGAAGAGGGTATGTTTTCCAGTTAATACCATCAAAACTAAGCACGCCCTCGCTGTTGGCAAAATAAAGAATGCCCTTTTTATCCTGACGTATCTGCCGGTTCTGTGCTCCTGCTTTGTAGTACTGTTTTGAATAATTGATGATATCGGGAAGGCCGATAGTATTCTGCGAAAAGCAGCAGCCATTCACTATTAAAAGACATACTGCCGGAATTATCTTTTTCATCCCTGTAAATTTCTATAGAAAATTTCAATGTGAAAGTAACGAAATCTCAATGATGTAGTAATGAAGTGGTAAAAATAGCCTTAAAACGCGGTTTTCCCATTTGGTGATGTAGTAGTGATGTATGGTTTTCTGCTTTATTTGAGCAATTAGACTTTAATTTTATGGTTGCTAAAATTTATTTAGTAAACAAACTAAACGATTGCATATGAAACTTAACACTGCTTTTTTGCTATGTGCACTTATGTGTATGATGGGAATGCATAAAGCCTCAGCACAAAATTTTTCAGTCTCAGGAAAGATCACATCACAAACTACAAATGAGCCTTTGGCCGGGGTTACGGTCTCTGTTAAGGGTGCCAGGGTAGCTACAAGCACAGACAAGGACGGCAATTATTCGATCTCAGTTCCCAAAGCAAGGTCTGTTCTCCTTATTACATATACAGGTATGGAGGCACAGGAGTTTACTGTTAATGGACCGGGTACTCAAAATTTTAACCTGGTGGAGGTTAAAGGAACCATGGACGAAGTAGTTATCATTGGTTATGGCCAGCAGAAAAAAAGCCTTTTAACAGGTGCCATTTCTTCTGTAAAGGCTGACCAGTTGACCACAGTTTCAAATACCCGCATAGAACAGGCGCTCCAGGGCAGGGTTGCCGGGGTTACCATCAGCCCGCAATCGGGTCAGCCGGGTGCCGGGCTAAGTGTAAAGATCAGGGGTACGGCTTCTAACGGCAACACCGCACCTATATATGTTATTGATGGGATCAAATCCGGGGGTATCGAATCGCTTGATCCTGCAGAAATAGCATCTATTGAGATACTAAAGGATGGCGCTTCGGCTGCTATCTATGGTTCCGAAGGTTCCAATGGCGTAATTATGATAACGACAAAGAACGGCAAAAGAAATACAGGGGAGATCACGTATGCTGCACAGTATGGATCACAATCAGTAAAAGACAATTATATTAAAATGATGAATGCACCTCAGTACCAGCAATACCTTGCTGAAGCAGGTGTGAACGGCGCTCCCACGCCGGCAGATGTTGCAGCGGTTGGTAACGGCACAGACTGGATAAACGAAGTTATACAAACTGCACCCCAGCAACACCACTCATTGTCATTCAGTGGCGGAAACGAAAAATCAACTTATTATATTGGTGGAAATATTTTCAGGCAGGATGGAATTGTCGGCGGCGAAAAAGCACAGTTCAACCGCTACACGGTTCGCATCAACAGTGAACACAAAGTAAAGAACTGGTTAACCATCGGGGAGCGCATATCCTTTTCTCACCATACCAGAAGGGCTATTTCCGATAATTCAGAATTCGGATCTATCCTAAGCAGTGCTACTGTAATGGATCCTCTTACACCTACAGTATACACCGGCAGCCTGCCAATGCATGTTCAAAATGCGATCGCAGCAGGAAAGCCATTAAGAAGAGATGCAAATGGCAATTATTACGGCATCTCCAATTTCCTCAGAGGTGAATACGGTAATCCTGTAGCCAGGATCGAAATGGCAAAAGGACAGAATGTTCAGAACAAGATCTTCGCAAACGTATTTGCAGATATAGATATCATGAAGGGATTAAAATTCACCTCCCGCTTTGGTATTGATGCTGCATTCCAGACCGGCCATGGCTGGACACCAACTTTCTGGTTCTCTGATGAAAGCCAGAATACTATAGCTAATGGCTATGATTATAGCAACACATGGACAAGCTGGTTATTCGAGAATTTTGCTACTTATACCAAAAGCATCCGCAACCATAATTTCACCTTATTAGCCGGTGCTTCCCAGCAAAAAAATCATGAAGCACATATGGGAGGTAGTTATTCCGGTCTGTTCAAAGAAGAAGATAAATTCTCTTACGCAGACTTTGTACCCGACGCAGTTGACCGTATCGGCAGTATAGCATTTGATGTTAGCCAGGCTTCTTTTTATGGAAGACTTTTGTATGACTACAGCGGTAAATATTTATTCAGTGCTTCATTAAGAAGGGATGGCTCTTCCAAACTGCCTCCCAATAACCGCTGGAAAACCTTTTCTGCATTCTCAGCAGGATGGATATTCACGAGGGAAAATTTCTTTCCGCAAATGCTTTCCCGCTATATAAACTATGGCAAGCTTCGCGGTTCGTGGGGACAAAATGGTAATGTGGGGAGCCTTGGTCTTGCCGATTACCTCAACGCCGTAGGCTCAGGTGCTATATATCCTGATGGCAATGGCGGATTTGTAGTTGCCGCATATCCGCTCAGGCTTGCCAACGAGGAACTGGTGTGGGAGAACGGTGAACAATTTGATATCGGGCTTGACATTGGAATGCTTGGCAACAAATTAAACCTGACCGTTGACTATTATAAAAAGACAACCAAAGACCTGCTACTCCGTGGTGTTCCGCCGCTTTATGTGGGTGCTGGTATAGACAAGGTAAATGCAGGCAACGTGGTAAACAAGGGATGGGAATTTGACGCCAGCTATAAGAATATGCCTAAGCGTAATGGTTTTGGTTATGAAGTAGGTGGCAATATTTCTTTCAACAACAACGAGGTTACCTACCTTGATCCTAACTCACCGCTTGTAGAAGGTGGTGGTGTTGGAACAGGCTGGACAACAAGTTATATGAAAGTGGGTGAACCCATCTGGTATTTCAGTGGTTATCGCACAGCCGGAATTTTCCAAACGCAGCAGGAAATTAATGACTATGTAACAAAGACCGGCATCACCGGCTACAATCCAAAACCAGGTGACCCGATCGTGGTGGATGTTAACGGGGATAAACTCATATCGCCGGGCGACCATACCAAGATCGGTTCTCCGCATCCAAAATTTTCTTATGGCGGTCGTGTTAATCTTTCTTATAAAGGACTTGATCTCACCGTATTCGTACAGGGACAATATGGCAATGATGTACTAATGGGTTTTAACCGCCTGGACCGTGCAACTGCAAACAAACCCGAATTCTTTTATAACAACAGGTGGACAGGCGCAGGAAGTACCAACAAATGGTTCAGGGCCGACGCCACCAATCCTTACATATATAACAGTGACCTGATGGTCTTTGACGGCTCTTTCATGAAGATCCGCCAGCTGCAGTTAGGTTATACCATACCTGCAAATATTTTAAATAAGATCAGGGCAAAATCTTTACGTGTATATGTATCGCTGGATGATTTCTTCACTTTCACCAAATACCCCGGCGTAGATCCGGAGATCAGTAATAACGGTAATACCCCGGGTGTAGAACGCGGAGGCTACCCTATTCCAAGAAAAGCGATGGTAGGTTTATCTGTTACCTTCTAAAATCAATCTCAAAAAATTAAAATAAACGAAATGAAAAAATCACTTATAAAAACAGCGTTCCTTTTCTTTCTGACGATATTGATCGCTGCCGGTTGTAAGAAATTTCTTACCAACGAGATACCCGGCGCATTTCCTGAAGAGGATTTTTATAAAACGGATGCTGATGTTACACAGGCAGTAACCGGCGTATACGATATGATGCAGGCACACTACAACAGCAGCTGGGCAAGTATCTTCATGATCAAGAGCCTGCTCACCGACGAAAGCAATGCAGGAGGCAGTGATGCAGGCGACCAGCCCGGTTACCAGACACTGGATGACTATACGCATGATGCAACCAATGATAAAGTAAGAGATGCCTGGAGGATGTGTTATTACGCAATATTCCGTGCAAATAAAGTGATCAGCAGGGCAGATGATCTTACACCATTACGTAAGCGTCTTATTGCAGAAGCTAAAGTATTAAGGGCATACAATTATTTTGAACTGGTTACTTTGTGGGGTGATGTTCCTTTAGTGTTAAATGATATCCCCCCTTCACAATTCACAACCACACCAAGAGCACCAAAAACAGATGTTTATAAGCAGATAGAAAAAGACCTTAGCGAGGCAAGCGCTGTATTGCCGTTAAAGACCGGCTATTCAATTACCGACAGGTTCCGTGTTTCAAAAGGTACCGCACAGGCCTTACTGGGAAAAGCACTTTTGTACCAGCAAAAATGGCTGGAAGCAGGAGCACAGTTTGACCTTGTTATCGCTTCCAATGTGTATTCCGTTGCGCCAAGTATCGCTGCCGCATTTTCACAGCAAAGCGAATTCGGACAGGAATCCATCTTCGAGATATCTTATGCAAGCAACCGCAGCTATGACTGGGGAAATTTCCCCTGGGGTGCTGCCCCGGAAAGTAATATTCATGTACAGTTAATGGGGCCAAGAGGAGATTATTATACAAAGGCACCGGCTGATTCACTTGTTGCAGGCTGGGGGTTCATTCGTCCAAAACAAAAAATGTGGAATGCATTTATTGCTGATGGCGGGGTTGACAGGAGAAGGCAAAGCATCATGTCGCAGGCTGAACTGATAGCCGCAGGTGGTAACTGGACCGCTCCCAATGACCGTGACTACGAAGGATTTTTTCAAAGAAAATATGGTTCATTCAGTAACCACACCGGTGCACCCATCGGGGAACTTAACTATGGTACCAACTGGCGCCACATCCGTTATTCAGATGTGTTGCTGATGGCTGCAGAAGCTTATTACAGAACAAATGAGAACAAAGCACGCGGCTATATGAACCAGGTGCGCCAGAAAAGAGCTGTTCCGGATATCACAGCAACAGGGACTGCATTATTTGATGCCATCGTTCGTGAAAGACAGGTTGAACTTGCATTTGAAGGCGTAAGGTTCCAGGACCTTGTGCGGTGGGGTAAAGCATCAACTGAATTGAGCACGTTAGGATTTACCGCAGGGAAACATGAATTGTTGCCGATTCCTGATTATGATGTAAAGACAGGTAAGCTTCCTCAAAATCCGGGTTTTCAATAATTGAAAGCCGTTGCGCATTTAACCATTAATAAATTCAAACTAATTAATTTATGAAACGTACAAAAAATAACATGATCCGCATTTTGGTTGTCATGCCCTTGCTGTCCCTGCTCTTTTTTTCATGTAAATATGATGTAGTGGAATTGCAGCCAAAGCCAACTGCTTCCTTTACTGCAACAGCGCTTGCAGGTGTGCCCAATAAATATGTCCTTACGAGTACCTCTCAAAATGCTTTTCGTTATGATTGGGACAAAGGCGCCGGTACGGGTTATGTACAGGGCAAGCAGGTTGATACCGTATACTTCCCTTACATGGGTAACTATACAGTGAAATTATTTGTATACGGGCAAGCTGGTATTGACAGTGCCAGTCAGGTCATCAATGTTACCGCCAATGATCCAACAGCATGTGTGGGAACACAATTGGGTTTTATAACAAGCTGTACACAAAAAAAATGGAAACTTGATCCCACAGCAACAGCCTATAAAGTAGGGCCCGGGCCAAATGACGGAAGCTGGTGGAGCAGTGGCCTCGGCGATGTTACCGGCAGGTTCTGTGAATTCAATGATGAATATACTTTCGTGTTCAGCGCAGCCCGCACATTTAATTACGATAACAAAGGAGATTTTTTTGGTGATGGTTACCTCGGTGATAATACAGGAACATGCCAGCCTACAGGCAACTATACGGCCGTGCAGGCACCATGGGGTACGGGTACATTTACCTATCTGTTTACAGCAAATGCAGGTATAAACGGGTTAGGACAACTTAAGGTTATTGGATTAGGTGCTCATATCGGTTTACAAAAAGTTAGAAATGGCAGTGAAGTAACAACAGGGCCGGCTACTGAAATAACTTATGATGTGTTGGCGGCAACGCATGACGTGCCGGGCAACTATGATGTTTTAACATTAGGCGTTGCCATTGGTGCTCCCGGCTGGTGGACATTCAGGCTGCGTTCCTTTTAAAATAGCACGTTAGTTTTTCTTAGTTAGCAATCGGAGGGTGGATATGAAAGTATTCACCCTTATTTAAACAGCATGCATTTTATGCATCATCTTTTTAACATGCGTTACCCGGCAATCATCATATTTTTTTTCTTCCACCTCACAGCACCTGCCCAGGGTTTTTTAAAAGCCCGCGGTCCTGACATCGTTGATGGAAGTGGTAAAGAGGTCATTCTCCGCGGCATGGGCCTTGGTGGCTGGATGCTGCAGGAACCTTATATGCTTAAACTTTCCGGTGCAGCCATTGCGCAATATGATATCCGGAAAAAAATAACGGGGCTAATCGGTAAAGAGAATACGAAAAAATTCTATGATGCCTGGTTAAGCAATCATTGTACAAAAGCAGATATTGATTCTTTGGCTGCCTGGGGATTTAATTCGGTTCGCTTGCCCATGCACTATAATTTATTTACACTGCCCGCAGAAGAAGAACCCGTAAAAGGAAATCAAACCTGGTTGTCGAAAGGTTTCCAGTTAACAGATAGTTTATTGAGCTGGTGCAGGTCAAACCGCATCTATCTCGTCCTTGACCTGCATGCTGCACCGGGCGGACAGGGAAATGACAATGCCATTTCAGACAGGGATGCTTCAAAGCCTTCACTATGGCAGAGCGAAGCAAACAAAGCAAAAACAATTGCGCTTTGGCAGAAGCTGGCAACACGGTATGTGCATGAAGAATGGATCGGTGGGTATGATCTCATCAACGAACCCAACTGGGGTTTTCAAAATGCAGCAGATAAAAATGGCTGTGCAGAAACCCGCAATGAACCCCTGAAAAAATTACTAAAGGACATCACTGCAGCGATCAGGAAAGTGGATAAGCAGCACATCATCTTTATCGAGGGCAATTGCTGGGCAAATAATTATGAAGGTATTTTTCCCTTATGGGATGACAATATGGTCATCAGTTTTCACAAATACTGGAACTATACCAACAAGGCATCTATCCAAAAATTTATAGACTACCGCGAAAAATACCAGGTGCCGGTATGGATGGGCGAGACCGGGGAGAACTCCAATGCATGGTTCACCGATGTTGTTTCCCTGCTTGAAAAAAATAAAATAGGTTGGAACATGTGGCCATTGAAAAAATCGGGCCTCAACAATCCATTGCAGGTAAAGGTAAATCCCGGTGCACAAAAAATAATTGATCACTGGCATGGAAAGGCTGGAAAGCCTTCTGCTGCAGATGCTTTTAAAGCGCTGATGCAATGGGCTGCAGATACACGCATCAGCAATAATATCGTTCACCGCGACGTGGCTGATGCTATGATGCGCCAGGTAAATGCAACAGAAGCGATCCCTTTCAAAAAAAATATCATCGAAACCCATACGATCTTATTTGCCGCAGACTATGATATCGGCAGGGCGGGCATTGCTTACCATGATAAAGATTCCGCTGAATACTGGGTATCAACAAATGTAAGGACGCCCTGGAACATCGGCAGCCAGTACAGGAACGATGGTGTAGATATTGAACAATGTTCCGATGCGGTTTCAAACGGATACAATGTTGGCTGGATAGAAACCGGAGAATGGATGCAGTACAGCATTTATACAGATGCTGATGCGCTCTTTGATATAAACATACGCTATGCATCCAAAGACAGTACCGGGCAACTAAGACTTTTACTGAACGACCAGTTTGCATCAGAAAATAATTTGTTACCGCAAACAGGTGGCACCCAAAACTGGAAAACCAACAGCATAAAAAAAGTAAGACTTACCAAAGGTTGGAACCGGCTCCGTGTACTGGCTACAGGCGGCGGTTTCAACCTCAACTACCTCGAATTCATCGGTACAGGTAATACAGCAATGAACAAATGATAAAAAAGAAAAAATTATTATGACAAAAAAGATCCTGGTATTAACAACATTTTTCTTTTCGCTGCAACTACATGCAGAGGTTAAGATAGACACCACATCAAAGATCAACAGGCTTATAAAACAAATGACCCTGGAAGAGAAAGTGCGTATGATCCATGCGTCCTCATCTTTTACTTCCGGTGCTGTGCCACGGCTTGGAATACCCGAGTTGGTTACTTCCGACGGGCCACATGGCGTTCGTCCGGAACATGGGCGTGGCTGGAATCTCACCAACAATTCTCCTGACTCAGGAACATATTTGCCAACAGGTGTCTGCCTGGCAGCTACCTGGAATCCCCAGTTAGGCTATGCATTTGGTTCAGTGCTCGGCAGTGAGGCAAGGTTTCGTGGTAAAAATGTGATCCTCGGTCCTGGTATCAACATCATACGTACTCCTGTTAACGGAAGAAATTTTGAATACCAGAGTGAAGACCCATACCTCGTTTCAAAAATGGTGGTGGGTTATATCAAAGGTGTGCAGGACCAGGGGATATCGGCCTGTGTAAAACATTTTGCAGCTAATAACCAGGAATTGTGGCGCCATACCATCGATGTGAATATGAGTGAAAGAGCATTAAGAGAAATATACCTGCCGGGTTTTAAGGCAGCAGTTCAGGAAGGAAATGTTAATGCATTAATGGGTTCATACAATAAATTCAGGGGGCAATGGGCTTCACAAAATCATTACCTGCTTACACAAATTGTGCGAAAAGAATGGGGCTTCAAGGGACTTGTAATGAGCGACTGGGATGCAAATACTACTACTTCGCAGCCCGTGTGGAATGGATTGGACCTTGAGATGGGAACAGACCTTCGCATGCGTGATAATCCTGACTACAGCAAATTCTATATGGGTGATACCGTTATAGTGCTGGTAAAAAGCCATAAGATACCCGAGTACCTGGTGGATGAAAAAGTAAGGAGGATATTATACGTGATGTTCAAAACAGGCATGATAGACGGTGGAAAACAACCCACTGGTGAATACAATACAAAGAAACACCGGCAAACTGCGGCAAAAGTTGCGGAAGAAGGTATCGTGCTATTAAAAAATGAGAACAATACCTTACCCCTGAACAAGGCTTCGGTAAGATCAATTGCCGTGATCGGTTACAACGCAGAAAGAAAACAGGCAATGGGTGGAGGAAGTTCGCAGGTACGTGCGTTTTATGAAATTACACCGCTGACCGGGTTACAAAATATTGTTTCAAAAAATACACAGGTGAGCTATTCGCCGGGCTATGAAATTAAAAGAGGCGCCAAAGCAAATGCGGAGCTTATCAAACAGGCAGCAGAAGCGGCTTCCAAGGCAGAGGTAGCCATCATTGTTGGAGGATGGACACACGGTTTTAATTATTCAATATGGAAGGACAACGCTTATGATGCCGAGGATTATGACAAACGGGATATGTACATGCCCTTTGGACAGGATGAACTGATCAAAGCAGTATTGAAAGCAAATCCAAAAACAATTGTAGTACTAATGGGCGGTGGGGCTATAGACATGACGCAATGGGTTGATAATGCCCCGGCAATCGTGCAGGCCTGGTATCCCGGTATGGAAGGAGGAAACGCACTGGCTAAGATCCTTTTTGGAGAAGTGAACCCATCAGGAAAATTACCTATGACCTTTCCCAAAAAACTGGCAGACCATCCTTCGCATAAACTGGGCGAATACCCCGGTGATTCTGTGTACGTAAATTATTATGATGACATCTATGTAGGCTACCGCTATTTTGATACTTATAAAGTTGATCCGCAGTTTGCTTTTGGCCACGGTCTTTCTTACACAAGTTTTGCATACAGCAATTTAAAAGTAACACCCAACGGCAAAGCTGCAACAGTTAGTTTCACAATAAAAAATACAGGTAAAGCCGCGGGTGCAGAAGTAGCACAGGTATATGTAAAACAGGAACAGTCATTATTGCCAAGGCCCGA
>DATHEH010000353.1:0-2257 GCA_035318685.1 Ferruginibacter sp. | reverse complement strand
CATTCCTTCTTATCACAAAGGGCAACAGGTCCGGCTTATGGCAGCATCATCGCCAGCGGCGACAGGGCAAGGGTACTACACTATGTTGAGAACAGCCGGGAATGCAAGGATGGTGAATTGATACTAATGGATTTTGGTGCGGAGTACGGGTATTATTGTGCAGACCTGACAAGAACAGTACCGGTGAACGGAAAATTTGGCCGCAGGCAAAAAACCGTTTATAATGCCTGCCTGCACCTACATAAATATGCTGCCAGCATTTTAAAACCGGGTATCAGCATTATTGATTATACAAAAAAAGTTGGTGAAGAAGCAACACAGGTATTTTTAAAAATAGGCTTATTGCGTAAGAGTGAGGTTAAGAACGAGGACCCGGAGAACAGGGCTTACAGTAAGTATCTTTACCATGGCATTTCGCATCATCTTGGCATCGACGTGCATGACCTGGGTACAAGAACGGAGCCCATAAAGGCGGGAATGGTATTTACCATCGAACCCGGTATCTATATTGAAGAAGAACAAATGGGCGTACGCATTGAAAATAATTTCTGGATAACAAAGAGTGGTAATAAAGACCTGATGAAAAATATCCCGATCACTGTTGAGGAGATAGAAGGATTTATGAAGAAGTGACGATTTAGACGATAGACCACAGACCACCGATGGGGCTTTTATTTTAGAACTCTTTTTTTGTAAATAGGTTATGCCTTTTAAATTTGAGAAACTTGAAATATGGAAGTCAGCGATTGACCTGGCAGATGAGGTGCATAACTTAACAAGAAATTTTCCAAAAGAAGAAATGTTTTCCCTTAGTTCCCAGATGAAGAGGGCTGCTGATTCCATTTCATTAAATATTGCAGAAGGTTCTACGGGTCAATCTGATCCCGAACAATTGAAATTTTTGGGGTATTCACAACGTTCGGGTTTGGAAGTTGTTAATTGTCTTTATCTTGCGATAAGAAGACATTACATTGATCAGCAGCAGTTTGATAGATTTTATTCAGAATTGGAAAGATTGATAGTGAAAATTCAGGCATTTAAAAATTCAATTAAAAATAAACCATGATCATCTGTTGTCCGTGGTCCGTCGACGGTGGTCTGTAATCATGAAACACATTCCCAATTTATTCACACTGCTCAACCTGGTCTTTGGTTGCCTTGCAATAGTAGTGATCCTTCAAAATGGTATTGTTATCCAGTATACTGTGGATGGAACGCAATTACTTGATATCCCCGGGAGGATATGGATGGCTTCTTTATTCATCGCTATTGCAGGGGTGGTGGATTTCCTGGATGGATTTGTTGCAAGGTTATTCAAAGCCAGTTCCGAAATGGGTAAGCAACTTGATTCACTGGCAGATGTGGTAAGTTTTGGTGTAGCACCTTCCATGATCCTCTACCAGTTCTTAAGGCTGAGCATAGCTCAGGAAGAAGACGGGATAAATGCTTCCATCCTGTGGCTGGTGCCTGCATTTATACTGGCATGCGCTGGTGCATATCGTTTGGCAAGGTTCAATATTGACAATTCACAATCTTATGGCTTCAAGGGTGTGCCCATACCGGCTACAGGCCTTGTTGTGGCCTCATTGCCGCTTATTTACTGGAACAACCATAGCCAGTTGGTTGTGGATATACTCTTAAATAAATGGTTCCTGTACGGCGTAATTATTTTACTTAGCTGGCTGATGGTAAGCAAGCTGCCAATAATGGCTATGAAGTTTAAAGATTTCAGTATTAAGAATAATATCCCTAAAATAATTTTATTGGCCGTTGCACTCATTGCCGCATTTTTTTTACAGTGGCTTGCGGTGCCGGCAGTATTTATAGTTTACATTATTTTATCTTTGCTTTACAAACAACCATCATGATATTTACCGTGCAGATCAAAGTAATGCCACTCAAAGACCTCCTGGATCCCCAGGGTAAAGCAGTAATGGGCGGTTTGCAGAATTTAGGATTGAATAATGTTAACGACGTGCGCATAGGCAAGCATATTGACCTGCAGATCGAAGCAGCCAGTAAGGAAGAAGCATTGGCCGCAGGCGAGGACGCGGCAAAAAAATTACTGGCAAACCCGGTAATGGAAGTTTTCGAGATAGCGGTAACGCCAAACCCCCGTCCGAACGGATCATCCGGGCGGGCCTAAAGGGACTTTCTCTACAAGAAGTACAACTAAATAAATTCAGATCAAAGCTTGAGTGATAAACAATCTCAGAATAATAATACTCCCGGTTCCCCCTTTAGGGGGTTAGGGGGC
>DATHEH010000352.1:0-8079 GCA_035318685.1 Ferruginibacter sp. | reverse complement strand
CAAGCGCCGATGAAATTTATATTTCTATAAAAAGCAAGGGCGGGCACGCCGCATCTCCGCACTTTACGGCCGATACCATTTTAATTGCATCGCAACTGGTGGTAAGCCTGCAGCAGGTCATTAGCAGGAATAACAATCCATTTAATCCTTCCGTATTGTCCATTACTTCTTTCCAGGGGGGCAACACCACCAATGTCATTCCGTCCGAAGTAAAACTGATGGGCACATTCAGGGCGATGAATGAAGAGTGGCGTTTTAAAGCGCATGAGCTTATAAAAAAACAAACCATTGAACTGGTAAGGGCCATGGGCGCAGAAGCTGATGTACATATAGATGTAGGGTATCCATTTGTTTTAAATAATGAAGAACTTGGTAATGCTACCATTAAAAAAGCAGGTGAATACCTGGGAGATGAGCATGTGGAAGAGACCGAATTAAGGATGGGTGCCGAAGACTTTGCATATTACTCTCACCAGGTGCCCGCCTGCTTTTTCAGGCTGGGTGCAGGCAATAAGGCAAAAGGAATCACCAGCGGTGTGCATACACCAACATTCAATATTGATGAAAAGGCGATCGAGATAGGGGTGGGCATGATGGCGTGGCTCGCAACAGACGTTTAAGGGTTGCAAGGTTTTAATCGTTTAAAGGTTGGAGACAATTTTAACCATTAAACGACTTAGACGATTTAAACGTACTAAACGACTTAAACGTTTCAAAATGAAAATAGCATTCCACGGCGCAGCAAGAACAGTAACAGGATCCAAGCACCTGCTCACTTTAAATAACGGCAAAAAATATTTGCTCGACTGTGGCATGTTCCAGGGCCTGGGAAAAGATACTGATGCCATGAACCGGCAGTTTGGTTTTGAGCCTTCGGAAGTAACACATCTTATCTTATCTCATGCGCATATCGATCATTGCGGACTGATACCCAAGCTTGTTGCCGATGGTTTCAATGGTAAAATTTATTGTACACCTGCCACTGCTGAATTAACTGCCGTGATGCTGGAAGATTCGGCCGGCATACAGGAGAACGAGATCAAGTACGAGAATAAAAGAAGGGCACAGGAAGGGCTTCCTTATCTCAAGCCTTTATACGATACTGCGGCTGCACTTGCAGCGCAGGATCATTTTGTAAAAGTGGAATACGATAAATGGTTTACCATTGATGAGAATATTGATGTGCAATACACCGATGCGGGCCATATCATCGGCAGCGCAGCGGTTCATTTAAAAGTAAAAGAGGACGGAAAGGTCACACGGATCACTTTCAGCGGCGATGTGGGGAGGTATCGCGATGTGATTTTGAAATCACCTGCGGAATTTTCACAGGCAGACTATATCATCATTGAATCTACTTATGGCAACAGCCTGCATGATAATGCAACCACAACACCCGACCAGGTTTTGCATTGGATAGAAAAAGCATGCCTTCAGAAAAAAGGAAAGCTCATCATGCCTGCATTCAGCGTAGGAAGAACACAGGAAATATTATTTGCACTTAACCAGCTTGAGATAGAACGAAGGTTACCGGACCTGGATTATTTTGTAGACAGCCCTTTGAGTGTAAAAGCAACAGAGATCGTAAAGCATTACCCGCAGTATTTTAATAAAACGATCCAAAAAATTCTTGAATCCGATAATGACCCTTTTGGTTTTAAAGGATTAAAATTCATTAAGTCGGTTGATGAGTCGAAGCTGCTGAATTTCCGCAACGGGCCATTCGTCATCATTTCTGCAAGCGGGATGGCCGATGCAGGAAGGGTAAAACACCATATCAGCAACAATATAGAAAGCAGCCGCAATACCATCCTGATGACAGGTTATTGCGAGCCCGGTTCACTGGGTGGTAAATTACTGGAGGGAAGAAAAGAAGTTAATATCTACGGGGTATTGCATGAAGTTAATGCGGAGATCGGCTCCATACGCAGCATGAGCGCACATGGGGATTACGAGGACCTCTGCCAGTTCCTTGCCTGCCAGGATCCAAAACAGGTGAAGCAGGTATTTGTGGTGCATGGGGAATACCATGTTCAGCAGGAGTTTCAGAACCGTCTTATACATAAAGGGTTTACCGATACGGTGGTGCCGGAGATGCATTCCGAAGTGGGATTACGCTAATATTTACCGCATAGCAACATAGGAAAATAGATATGCTATTTTGACTCACTATGGTATCTATGCTACTATGTGGTTCATTTTTTTTGATTTTTAAAAACCGTTCATGAGAAAAATTCTAACTTCTTTTGTCCTATTCTCTTCATTATTCAGCAATGCGCAGGACCTGAAATATTATTTACCCGATTCTGTAAGTTATGATCCCGCTATACCCAAACCCAAAGACATCATCTATCATGAAGTGGGAGAGTGGCATGTTACGCACGACCGTCTTGTAAACTATATGAAGGCAGTTGCTGCGGCTGCACCCAACAGGATCAAAATAGAAACGATGGGATTTACCTACGAGAGCCGTCCGCAGGTGCTGCTCATCATCACTTCTCCAAAAAATCATCAGCGGCTTGAAGAAATAAGGCAGCAACATGTTCAGCTTACAGATCCTGCAAGGTCAGCTTCATTGAATATTGACAACATGCCCATCGTTGTATGGATCGGCCATTCCATCCATGGCAATGAACAAAGCGGAACGAATGCCTCGCTGTTAAGTGCATATTACTTAGCAGCAGCACAGGGCAAACAAATTGATGAGCTTTTGGAAAATACGGTGATACTTTTTGACCCTTCATTTAACCCCGACGGCATGCAAAGGTTTTCCACCTGGGTGAACCAGCATAAAAGTAAAAACCTCGTAAGTGATCCCAGCGACAGGGAATTCAATGAAGTTTGGCCAGGTGGCCGTTTCAATCATTACTGGTTCGACCTGAACCGTGACTGGTTGCCGGCTGTGCACCTGGAAAGCCAGAACCGGTTGAAATGGTTTCATATGTGGAAGCCGAATATTCTTACCGACCATCACGAACAGGGAAGCAATGCAACATTCTTTTTTCAGCCCGGTGTGCCATCAAGGGTGAATCCTTTAACACCGGGTAAGAACCAGGAACTTACGGCAAAGCTGGGAAAATTTCATGCGGCGTACTTAGACCGCATCGGCTCATTGTATTTCACCAAAGAGAACTATGATGATTTTTATTATGGCAAAGGATCAACCTATCCCGATATCAATGGCTCGATAGGGATCTTGTTTGAACAGGCATCATCGAGAGGACATATGCAGCAAACGGCAAATGGGTTATTAAGTTTTCCTTTTACCATAAAAAATCAATTCGTCACAGCGTTATCAACGCTGGAAGGTGCAAAGGTTTTAAGAAAAGAATTTTTGCAATGGCAAAAGGATTTTTATAAGAATGCTGTTACAGAAGCCGGGGCTGACCCTGTTAAGGCATACGTTTTTGGAGATGCAAATGACCTGGCGAAAACAAACCTCTTCGTGGAAATGTTGCGCAGGCACCAGGTGCAGTTCTATGCTTTAAAAAAAGACATCCAGGCAGATGGCCATAGATTTTTGAAAGACGCCGGTATCGTCGTTCCGCTCAACCAGCCGCAATACAAAGTAATAAAGACCATCTTTGAAAAGACATTGAATTATAAGGACAGTCTTTTCTATGATATCACTGCATGGACCATGCCATTGGCCTTTGGATTACCCTATGCAGAATTGAATGCAACCACTTTTAATGAAAATCTTTTTGGAAATGCAGTGAAGGAAAATGTTATGCATGCACAGGTGCGTGGTGGAAAAAGTGACTATGGATATTTGATACCATGGAGTGAATTACTTGCCCCGGCAGCTTTATACGAGCTACAAAATGCCGGCCTGATCGCAAAGGCAGCAACAGTTCCTTTTCAAATAACGATCAATGGCGTTAACCGCTCATTAAGTGCAGGTACGTTATTCATACCTGTTCAAATGCAGAACATGTCCCCGGATAAAATATTTTCGACCATAAAAAACACGGTTGAGAAATATGATCTTGTTGCAGATGCAGTTTCAACGGGTGCATCAAATTCCGGCAGCGACCTGGGCAGCAGTAAGTTTACCGTTGTTGCAAAACCTTCCATTGCCATGATGGTTGGGCCCGGTGTGAATGCCACTGATGCAGGCGAAGCCTGGCATTTGCTTGACCAGCGGATGAATATACCGGTAACGCATTTGGAGATAGCCATGTTCAACCGCGTTGAATTAAATAAGTATAACACAATCATAATGGTTGGTGGCAGCTACACAGATCTGAATAAAGACAAATTAAAAACCTGGGTGCAGGCGGGAGGAAATCTCATCTTACTGGAAGAAGCTGTAACCTGGGCCAGCCAGAACGGCATCAACGAAGTAAAATTTAAAAGGGTAAGATCAGCCGTTGACAGTATACAAAGATTGGTATATAATGACCGCGACCAGGTTAGCGGTGCCCAGCAAATGAATGGCGCCATCTTCGGTTCAGAAGTTGACCTAACGCATCCACTGGCTTATGGGTATGATCAAAAAACGATCAGCCTCTTTAAATCAAATAAGGTCTTTTTGGAAAAAAGCAGGAATCCGTACGGCACACCATTTTATTATGCTGATAAACCTTTGCAAAGTGGTTGGGTAAGCAAACAGAATTATGATGCCATAAAAAATTCGGCCGCTGTGCTGGTCAATACATTGGGAAGCGGAAGGGTAATCAATATCGCCGATAATCCTAATTTCAGGGCGTTCTGGCTGGGCGGCACAAAGCTGATGATGAATGCCATATTTTTTGGAAAGATAATTGACGCGGCTTCGGGAAGGGCAGAATAAAAACCGGGATCTCATTTAGTTATAAAAATGTCCCAAAAAAGGATATTTTAGTGCAACCTTAAACCAGCTTTATGAGATCTTTTCTCGTTGCATTACTATTAATGTCGGCCGCCATTGTACAGGCACAATTAACAAAACTCCCTGCTTTCGGAAAAGTGGATAAAGCAACACTCGGGATGAAGGAATGCAGTTTTGATAAAAATGCCGGTGCGATGATCATTTTTGATGAGGCTGAATCCTTTTTTAAGCTGGATATGGAGTCATTGATCTCCCCGGTATTTCAACAAACAGACCATCGTACCCGTATCAAAATATTCAATAAGAAAGGATTTGACCAGGCCGATGTTAAGATCCGTTACAGGAATGATAGAAGTATCTCTATAAAAAACTTCAGGGCACAAACCTATAACCTGGATGCCGCGGGAAATATCGTAGTGACAAAAGTTGACAAGAGCTCGGTTTACGACAAACAGATCAATAAAAGATATTCAGAAAGGGTCTTTGTTTTTGCCGATATAAAGGAGGGCAGCGTTATCGAATACGAGTATATATTGGATGGAGCTTCAGCGGATGTGTGGTATTTTCAAAGACCTATCCCAGTTGAGTTCAGCAGGTTCATTGTAAACTTTCCGCAGGAGCTGGTGATTACTACAGTGCCCAATACTACCATGCCTTTAAAAAAAGGGAAAGATAAAGGAGTATCTGATAACTTTTCCTGGTATACAATGGAACATATACCCGCGCTGACAAATGAGCCCTTCATGAGCAGCAGGGAAGATTACCTGCAGCGTTTGGAAATAAGGGTAATGGCTATTGATTTGCCCGGTCTGCCAAGAAAAAGCCTGATGCGTACCTGGCCCGGGATCATTAAGGAATTGATAGAGGATGAGGACTTTGGAAAACAGTTGAAAAGAAATCTTCCCCGTACTGCCGACCTGGATGCGGCACTAAAACAATTGAATGACCCTTATCAGAAAATGCGTGTCATACATAAATATGTGCGTGACAACATGGAATGGAATAACTATGAGAATATCTGGGCCATTAACGGCGTGCGAAGTGCATGGAAAGATAAAAAAGGAACCAGCGGTGAAATAAACCTGATCTTAATAAATCTTTTAAGGGATGCAGACCTGAAAGTGAGCCCGGTACTGGTAAGTACAAGAGATAATGGTACTGTGAATACCGCGGTTGCCGGCTACGACCAGTTCAATAAAGTGCTGGCTTATGTTGAGATCGGTAACAGGCACTATGTGCTGGATGCAACAGAGAGGATAACACCCACTGACCTTATCCCTTTGGAAGTGATGGCATCTGAAGGGCTGGTGATAGAAAAGTCAGATAATTTTGAATGGGGCTGGAAAGTATTATGGGACGATAAACATAAATTCACTAATAGTGTTTTCCTGAATGCCAGTATCGACGAAAAGGGCAGGATGTCCGGTATTGCCAATATCACTTCATACGACTATGAAAAAATACAGGCACTGGAGATATTGAAAAAAGGAAAAGATAAATTACAGGAATCAAAAATAACACAACCCGGAATTTCGATCGACAGTTTTATGGTAAGCAATGCAGACAATGATACATTGCCACTGGGGCTTGACTTTAAATTTACCGCATCGGCCAGTTCATCGGGAGAATACAATTATTTTTCGGTGAACCATTTCGCTGATCTTGAAAAAAACCCCTTTGTAGCAGATGAGCGGCAAACAGATATTTTTTACGGCGCTTTGCAGGATTATACAATGACAGGCGTTATTTATTTACCAGACGGGTATGTAATGGAAGAGTTGCCTAAAAATACAAAAATGATAACGCCTGATACCAGCATTGTTTTTAAAAGATTTACTTCCTTTACCGGGGGTACATTTAATTTCCGGGTCAGCCTGCAATTTAAAAGCCCGGCTTACGCAACCGGTAGCTATGAGGTACTGAAAGAATTCTTTAAAAAAATGTATGCCATGCTGAATGAAAAATTTGTGTACACAAAAAAATAAATCAAAACCTTTCTACAGCAAAAGCACTGATATTAAAACTATGAGCCCTACGCTGTATCATTTGACAAACTATTTTGCCTGTACCGGGGCCTTCTGATATACCAAGCATGGCATGGCCACCGGCAATGATCACATTTTGTAAAGAGGAATGCCTGCCGATATAGGGCAGACCATCAGGTGTTACAGGCCTTAACCCGTTCCATATTTTATCCGTTGGCGGAAAATCTATTTTGAGCCCGGGGTAAAAATTCTTTGCTGAATCATAGATACCCTGCATGCGTTTTACCAAGACCCTGTCATTGATGCCGCTCAGTTCCATGGTACCGCCGATCCTGAGCTTGTGCCCCCATGGCGTTATCGCACAGCGGCCGTCAACAAGTATCGCGGGGTATTTGATATTTTTTTCTACGTGATCGTAGGTATAACTATACCCTTTGCCAGGTTGCAGTAATAATTCAATGCCCATCATTTTTGCAACAACTG
This sequence comes from Ferruginibacter sp., assembly GCA_035318685.1. Taxonomy (GTDB): domain Bacteria; phylum Bacteroidota; class Bacteroidia; order Chitinophagales; family Chitinophagaceae; genus Ferruginibacter. The sequence goes on along the minus strand of DATHEH010000352.1, from coordinate 798 downwards.
GTAGCCAGGAACCTGTTGCCAAAACAATCTCATTGCAATCAAATTTTCCTTTGTCGGTGATCACTGCAGAGATATTTTTTCCCGATCTTTCAAAACCTGTAACTGTTGTGTGAAGTTGAAAATGCACGCCTTTTTTTTCAAGATTGGATTTTAGAGCCAGCATTAATTTACCAGGATTAAAATGACAATCATCTTTAAAAAGCACGGCCCCTGCAATATCAAGTTCTACATCGGGCTCCAGTAGCTGTACCGCAGCCTTATTTAAACGCTCTACCTTCAACCCAAATTTTTCCGCATCATCGGCCATATGAAATTCATGGTCGAGTGCTTTTTGCTGTTTACACATCATGAGGCAGCCTTTTTCCTCCATTTCAAAAACGTCGCCGATCTCATTCCGCATATCATTGATAAGGCCACGGCTTAGTTGTAAAATATTATTGAGGTGTGGAGAATTTTTTTCAACAGTACCTGCATTACTGCTTTTCCAGAAATGATAACCCCATTTTACCAGGTCGAGGTTTAAACGTGGTTTGATATAAAAAGGAGATGTGGGGCTCAGCATCCATTTTAATCCCTGCGAGATAATGCCCGGACTTGCCAGCGGCACAAAATGACTGGGTGACATATAGCCCATATTGCCAAAGGAACAACCATCGGTAATGTCGCCTCTTTCAATGATCGTTACATCGTATCCTTCTTTTTGCAAATAATAAGCACTGCATAAACCTATTATTCCGCCGCCAATGATCGTTATTTTCATCTTTATTTTATTGTAAATCTATGTCTCAATTTAATATC
>DATHEH010000351.1:0-5808 GCA_035318685.1 Ferruginibacter sp. | reverse complement strand
GATTGGTACGAAACGGGTAATAAAATGCTGGATGGTCTGCACACAGCGATAATAAATTATCCAACTTCATTTGCCAACTGGGCTGCTTTAATGATAAAACAGGCTTATGGAATAAATGAGATAGTGATCACAGGTAAAGCGTATAAAGAGATCCGCAATTCGGTACTGGAACATTACATGCCTGATAAAATTTTGCAATGCGATTCATCTGAAAGTAATGAATTCCCCTTATTGAAAGGTAAAGATTATAGCGCTGATGCGTGTGTTTACCTGTGCAAAAACTATCGTTGCCTGCCACCCTGTAACACACTGGAGGAATTGCTTTTATTACTAAAGGATTTGGGTAATAAATGAACTTTAAAACACAATATTTACAAAATTCAGTCGTTTACTCTTTTCAGGACTAAAATTTGTTGAAAAAATTATTTTAGATTCAACTATCAAAACGATGATAATTCAAAATAATCATTACATTTGCCCAATACCCTCAAAGTTAAATACAATGAAGTACAGGCTGTTCTATCTAATAGCTGTTATAGCTATCACGTTTACCTCCTCAAGCTGTAAATTGCTGGGTGGAAAAAATAAAGGCGGAAGTTCTCTTCCAAAAGATGGTCAATTGCATGGCGTGGCTCCGGCCGGAAGGTGGAGTTTACCAAAGCCTCCGGGCATGGTATATATCCCACCGGGAACATTTCACATGGGTTCAAGTGATGAAGATGTGAGCTATGCATTAACTGCCCGTAATAAAGCAGTTTCGATCAGTGGTTTCTGGATGGATGCCACAGAAATAACCAACAATGAATACCGCCAGTTCACAAACTGGGTAAGGGATTCTATCGGTGCCAAATTAATGGGCTTTGTAAAACAAGGAACCGATGGCAACGAATACATTGATTGGGCAAAAGCCAAAACCATTAAATGGGGTGATAAAGCAACTATGGAAAAAATAGATGCTATCATCGTTACACCAGATAACCGCATATTTGGAAAGAAAGAACTGGACGCTAATAAAATAGTTTACCAGTCAGAAACATTTGATTACAAAACAGCCTCTCAAAATAAGGACGCAACAGTTCCACGTTCTAAATTCATAATAAAGAGAGCCATACCTGTTTATCCCGATTCACTTTGCTGGGTAAGGGATTTTGCTTACTCTTATAAAGAGCCAATGGCTAAAAAATATTTCAACCACCCTGCTTTCGGAAATTATCCTGTTGTGGGTGTGAGTTGGAAACAAGCATCTGCATTTGCCGAATGGAGAACACATTACCTGAATTCTTTCCTCGAATCAAAGAAAAGAGCTGCAGAATCTGATTTCAGGTTACCTACAGAGGCTGAGTGGGAATATGCCGCCAGGGGCGGACGTTCACAGGCTGACTATCCATGGGGAGGTTATTACCTTAGGAACAAAAAGGGATGTCTTTTAGCAAACTTTAAACCAGGAAGGGGTAATTATCCTGAAGATGGTGGATTTTATACTGTACGTGCCGATGCTTACTGGCCAAATGATTTTGGCTTGTATAACATGGCAGGAAACGTTGCAGAATGGACATCATCTTTATATTATGAAGGAGCTTATAACTTCCAGCATGATATGAATCCTGATATTCGTTACAATGCTAAAGAAACAGATAAGCCCCGTGATAAACGTAAAGTTCTACGTGGTGGAAGCTGGAAAGATGTAGGTTATTTCCTGAGAACCGGAACACGTGCCTATGAGTACCAGGATACAGCAAAATCTTATATTGGCTTTCGTTGTGTAATTGATTTGCCGCCGGCACAGAAAAAAGGCAAAAAATAAAACTGTTTCCAAAACTAAAAAACTATTTATGGTACCTGTTATAACAAGCAGGTACTTTATAACTTTTGTGTAATCAAACTTTTATTAAATAACCCCAACTAAAACTTTAAATCTTAAGTCATGCCTCACAACAAAAGAACCTTTTTAACTTTAATTGATGTATTGGTAAGTGCCGGAGCTGCGGTGATCATTTTTGCTGCCTGGGCGAAACTTACGCACCAGTCTTATGCGGATATGATGTTAACGATCGGTATGTGGACTGAAACCGGTATCTTTCTTATTTATGCCGGTATTGAGTGGGTTAAGCCAAAGCACCATGAGGAAGATGACCAGCCGGATGAAGTAGCAATACAGAATCCTTCATTACAATCAATGGATACCATGTTACAGAACGCAGACATAACGCCTGCTAATCTTAAGAGACTTGGTGAAGGGTTCCAGAAATTACAAAGTACAGTTGGTAATATGCATGATATAGGAGACGTGGTAAAATCTACCGGTGAACTGAATTCAAAAACAAAAGAAGCAACTACAGCATTAAGCAGCATGACCACCGCGTTTTCAAGCAGCGCTGCAACCATGGGTACTTTCAGCAATGCCGCTGAAAGCGCCAAAGGATTTCATGAGCAGGTTCAGGTATTGACAAAGAACCTGGGGTCATTAAATACAATTTACGAGTTGGAATTAAAGGAAAGCAATAACCATTTAAAATCATTAAATACTTTCTACGGTAAGTTAGCAGAAGCGAGCCAGACGATGATGGGTACGGTTGAAGATGCAGGCAAAGCTAAAGAGCAGATCGGTGCACTTGCAAATAACCTTAGCAAACTGAACTCGGTATATGGTAATATGCTGAGTGCAATGCAGGGCCGCCAGGCTTAATCAACTAAAGAAACAATTTAAACCTAAACAATCGTAAATCTAACATATTATGGCTTTACCTAGAGAGCCCCGGCAAAAGATGATCAACATTATGTACTTGGTGTTGACTGCTATCCTGGCGCTGAACGTATCAGCGGAAGTGATAGAAGCCTTTAAAACGGTGGATAAAAGTTTACAAGGCTCAAGCGAGAATATAAATACAGCTAATTCAATTTTGTATTCATCTTTGGAATCGAAATTAAAAGATGAGCAGTATAAGGCCCAGGCGGAAAAATGGCAACCGAAAGGACTAGATGCTAAAAGATATTCTGATGAAGTGATCAAATACATCGAAGACCTGAAACTGCAATTAAAACAAAATGCAGGTTTGAAAGAAGATGGCAGCTTTAAAGAAGATAACCTTGACGCTTCAACAAGATTATTTGAAACAAGCGGTAAAGGCGATGAATTAAAAGCCAAGCTGGACGATTATAAAAAGAAAATGTTATCTATTGATTCTTCATTCGGAAAACTATTCGCGGCGAATTTTCCCGTAAATACTGACCCCATTCCGAGTAAGGAAGGCGGTACAAAGCCTTTTACAGCCGGGTATTTTCACATGACGCCTACTGTAGCTGCACTGACGATGTTAAGCAAATTTCAGAATAACGTAAAAAATGCCGAGAATACCATCACCAGCCACATACATAGCCAGATCGGTGCGGTGAAATTCGTATACGATAAATTTGCAGCTGTAGTTGGACAAAGTTCTAACTATGTAATGCCAGGCGAAAAAGTGATTGTTACTGCAGGTGTTGGTGCTTACAGTCTTGCAGCTCAACCCCAAATAACTATTGGTGGTGCAAGTGTACCGGTTAATGCTGATGGTGTTGCTATTAAGGAATTCAATGCAGACGGCGGTGGGGAAAGGAGCATTCCGGTAACTGTAACTTATACAAAACCGGACGGCTCAAAAGAGTCAAAAACATTCCCGATCAAATACACCGTAGGAACACCTGGTGGCGCTGCGGTGATGTTGGATAAAATGAACGTATTCTATATTGGAGTAGATAATCCTGTAACCATCGGTTCTCCAACTGGTTGGGATAAAACATCGGTTTCAATGACAGGGGGAACGATAAGTGGCGGTACAACAAACCGTACTGTAAGAGTAACAACCGTTGGTCCCGCAACTATTACAGTTACTGCAGACGGTAAGTCTAAATCTTTCCCTTTCCGTGTAAAACGTATACCTGATCCTATCATTAAAGTAGGACCAAGTGGCGGAGGAAGATTGCAGGCTGTGGTATTCAGGAACCAACAGTTCGTACGTGCTGACCTGGAGAACTTTGACTTTGAAGCAAAATTTGCTGTAACCGGTGCTACCGTATATTTTAATATACCCGGTGACAGGAACGTAAACAGTGTTACATTAACAAGTGGAAACCTGGGCTCTGCAAAATCCCTTATGGATAAGCTGGTTCCCGGCTCTACGGTTACTTTCGATAATATTCGTGTTGTGGGTCCTGATGGCCAGACCCGAACAATTCAAAACCCTCCTGGATTCTCATTATTTTAGGAGATTTAAAAAAGAAAACTATGAAAAAGAGTTTGGTAAAATACCTGTTACTGGCAATATGCTTCTGCGTGTTCACAGGTATTGCTGAAGCCCAGAAGAAAAAAACGACAACGCGTTCGTCTACAAAAAGGCCCACAGCACGAAAGACAACCAAGTCAAAAACCAAAGCTACTATTAACCCAACGGTAGCTGTGGCTGATACCATTAAGCCTGTTGTGATTGCAGCAGCGCCACCGGTGAATGATAGTTTACCAGTTAAGACGGTTAAGAAATCCCTGCGCCCGGATGAAGCTGTAGAAACTACCATGTTAAAAGACCGGACGCCATTGCCTTATGAGAACCTGCGTGCAGATGATGCAATGTACCGTCATAAAATATGGAGAGAGATAGACACAAGGGAGAAGCTTAATTTGCCATTCCGTTACTCTGCTGATGATAATAATGGTAACCAAAGATTCATTTCCATTTTATTTAAGGCGATACAGGATAGCGCTGTTACAGTTTTTCACCCGGTGGATGACAGGTTTACCACACCAATGACAAGAGCGGAAATTGTAATGCGGATGACAGGGGAACCGGTAATAGCACCTTTTTATGATTCAAACGGCGTAGTTACAAGATACGATACACTTTCGCGTGATATTGTATTGGATTCCTTTTATAAGTTCAGGATAAAAGAAGAAGTGATCTTTGATAAAGAGAGTTCACGTTTATTCTGGAGAATTCTTGGGATCGCACCGGTTATGAACGTATATACTGCCCAAACAAATCAGTATATAGGAACACAGGAATTATTTTGGGTTTATTATCCTGATATGCGCCCGATTTTTGCCAAGTATGAAGTATACAATGGTAAGAACTACGGGCAACGCATGAGCTGGGAAGACCTGTTTGAAGGAAGAATGTTCTATGGCCGCATCATTAAAAGCACTATTGACAATCCGTATGACAGGTTTATTGAGCAATACCCTGGCTTAAAAGATAAAGGGATCCTTCAGTTACTGGAGGGTGAAAATATTAAAGAGAAGATATTCAATTACGAACAGGACCTGTGGAGCTATTAATATAGAGTCACTTATATAATTTAAGGGCCCCCGGTTTTACCGGGGGTTTTTTAATTTTAGGCTGTAAATACCCACAAAAGGGTATTGCTTATAATTATAGTTTGTCTACCTTCGTCTTGGTTTTTCATAGGATATTGGATTTTAAACGGGGCTGAATTTCTATTCTGGCCCCTTTTTTTATGTCCCGTGTCAGGCCTGGTTTTCAAAATGACTTTTTATTATTGTGGCTTTTACCTTGCCAATAACTGCGGCGATCTCTTCTGTAGTTTTTTCTTTGATATTTTTTACCGAACGGAATTCTTTTAAAAGCATGTCAGCAGTGGCTTTACCGATCCCTTTTATTTGCTCCAGTTCATTCTTAAAAGTGCCCCTGCTCCGTTGATTGCGGTGAAAGGTTATTCCGAAATTATGTACCTCATCTCTTATACGTCTTATTAGTTTCAGGCTTTCACTATCCCAGGGCAATTTTACAGATTGCGTATCGCCGGGAAAAAATATTT
>DATHEH010000350.1:0-3117 GCA_035318685.1 Ferruginibacter sp. | reverse complement strand
TTCCAGGTTTTGCTGTACATCTTTTGCAATGTTCTTTACTTCCTCATTATTTCCCTTTTCAACCTCGTCAACCATTTCACTTATCAACTCATTACTTACTTCCGAAAAATTATTGACGAAGTTCAGCGGGTTTTGAATTTCATGAGCAATGCCCGCGGTGAGTTCTCCCAATGAAGCCATCTTTTCTGATTGTATCAATTGGGTTTGCGTGGCCCGCAATTCCTTCAGGGCATCCTCTGTTTTTTTCTTTTCCTCTTTAAGTTTTACAAGATCCTGCTCGGCCTGCAGCGCCAGTTCCTCGGCCTGTTGCAGGTCTTTGTATCTTTTATAGGTAAGACTGAGTACTGAAGTAAACCGCCGGTATATCGTTAATTCTTCTTCGATCATTTGCTTATCAGTCCATGCATACACCCCTCCTTCAGGGAAATAAAAGAAATAGCCATATTGAACAGCATCATTGGGATATTCAGGAAATGCGATTTGGGGGCGTAGCAATTTGTAGTATGCCTTTATTGCCTCCCCCCGTAAAACGGGATGATATTCTTTTTGCAGCAGCCAGTTATCATATATCCCTTCCAGTACCTTGTGGCCGGCCAGTTTTACCTGCCCGATGACCTCTATTGAACTCCCGGCCTCCGTTGTATTCATGGTAGAAAGCTCAGCAACATGTGTCTCTTTGCTTATTAAGCCAACACCACATCTTCTTGGTGTGATACTAAAAGCTTCAAGCTCATGATAAAAAGCAACAATTGTATCCGCCAGATCTTTGGAACTATGCATGGCCATTGCCTTTGAACGCACCCTTTCCAGGGAGGCCTCTATCTTTGCTTCTCTTGCCTGTGCTTCTGCCTGTTTCAGATCGAGATAGCGGCGAAAGGTTAAGGAAAATACAGCGGTAAACCTTTTCAGCACTTTACCTTTTTCATCATCATGTAGTTGCAATGAAAAAGTAAATACAGCACCCTGTTCAAAAAAACTTGCATAGAAAAAATGATCAGGAAATTCCTGATTCTGTATATACGATGAATTATAATTAGGCGAGTTGGCTAATGCTGTATAGTAAGATCTTAAATCATCACCTTTTAAAGCATAAGAGAAATTTTCTTCTTTATTTTTCCATGCGTCAAACACACCAGTCCATAATAGATGATCATTAAAATTAATACTGCCCATTCCTTTCATTTCTTTTCCTTCACTGGCAGAAGTAGCTGCCCATACATCTGCGGTTTTATCCGGATGAATGATAGTTATACCACATCGCATGGCTTCAATACCCAATAAAGAAATTTCATTAAACACAACGGCTGTAGCCGAACCAACATCTTCGCTTGATTGCATAGCCATTGCACTGAAACGAACTCTTTCCAACCCGGCTTCTATCTTTGCTTCCCGTGTCTGCGCTTCAGCCTGCTTAAGATCATTGAAACGGGTATAGGTGAGGCTGAAAACATCAGCAAAACGTCTTAGTACGATTTTCGCTTCCTGCGGGAATTCTGTTTCGCGAAATGCGAACAAACCTCCCGCTGAAAATGTGGCGTTATAATAATATTGCACTACTTCATCCCTGCCGGATACAAGGGATTGCGATTCGGGCAAGAGGAACTCCTCATCAATAAGTGCTTTATAATAATCGTGGAGGTCCTCTCCTTTCAGAATATAACTATGCTCTGTTTCCTGGTTAACCCATGCTTCAAATGCGCCCTGCAATAAGGGATGAACATCCATGGACTCATCACCCGACACCTGTACAACAGTATTATTTTCGGAAACCGTTGTTGTCCAAACCTGGGCGCATCTTTTTTCTTTATTGAGAATACCAATGCCACAACGCAACATGCCGAGATTGAGCTTATCGAGTTCTTCAAACACGATCCCGACTGCATTTGCAAGGTCCTCGCTCTTCTGCATGGCCATTGCCTTAGACCTTACCCTTTCCAGCGAAGCTTCTATCTGTGCTTCCCTTGTTTGTGCTTCTGCCTTTTCAAGATCATTGAAACGGGTATAAGTAAGATCAAAAACTTTTGCGAAGCGTAGCAGTATATCAAAATGCTCTTCTGATAAAGCTTCAAGTGTTGCTAAAGTCAGGTTGCCAAAACTATTAAAGGAGGCATTTAAATAAACCCTGTCCGGTTCTTTCATACCTGCTATCACGAAATCCGGCAAGTGCGAAAGTTCCGTTTCAGCAAACAAAAAATCATCCCACTCTTTTTTATCTTCTCCTTCCAACACATATTGCCATCTCAAACTTCGTTCCTGCCATGCTTTGAGATAAGCCTGGAAAGGCGGAAGGTCATGATTTTGTACCACCAAACCTGTCGGATCGTTTGGCGCTTCAGAATTAGCCATCCACCAGGTTGAGTCCTTTGATACCGGGTCAAAGATCATGATAACACAGCGGGTAAGTACAAGGTCTAGTTTCGTTAATTCAGTAAATACGGTCCCGATAAGTTCTTTTAACTCACCTGATCTTTGCATCGCCATGGCCCTTGCTCTTACTCTTTCCAATCCCAGTTCTATCTGGGCTTCTCTTGACTGGGCCGTCGCTTTTTCAATATCAAGGAAGCGGCGATAAGACAATTCAAACACATTACGGAATCGTTTGAACAAGTTGACCTGTTCGTCGTTCAAGGGTGAATAGGCTGACATCCCTAAAGCAACGGGCCCCATCGAATAAAAATAGTAGGTCAAAGACGTGGCGGTAGCGAGATAAGAATCGGCGAACTGGTTAGTGGTTTGCTGGTAGGCATACCAATCCTGCACTTCAGTGCCATTGAATTTTTTTTCAAAGAATTCCTCAGACCCTTTGAGCATCTGGTAAACGAATTCAAACTGTGTTGGGTGGAGGGTGAAATCAACATCGGTAATGAATGTCTTATTGTGCAGCCTGTAGAATTCAAAATTTAAGTAGCGGCCTTTTTCCTCATTGATAATAGCAGTCTGCACATTCCTGATATCTTTTACGCTCAATAGCTCCAGTTGTTCGGAAATAATGCGACAAACGTCAAGCATATCATCAGCCTTGTTCATACCCATCGCAACCGTTCTTACCCTTTCGAGAGAGGATTCAATTTCCAGTTCCCGGTTCTGAACTTCTACTGCTTTTCTTTTTTGTTCCAG
>DATHEH010000349.1:0-4923 GCA_035318685.1 Ferruginibacter sp. | reverse complement strand
CAAGTCCAGCAATTCATTTAAGAAGCGGTCCTTATTTTTTTCCTGGTATTCTTTCCAAACTTGCATAAAAATCTATTATTGTATGAGTAAAATAAAATGATGGGATAGCTAAATTAAGTTTTTTAACCGCAAAAATGGTATGTTAAAAAACATTAAAATCTTTTAAAAGAAAAGGAGCTTTGTCTTTTATCTTAGCCGTGTAATTATATTTGCCGCAGATTGTTTGTCAATTCATCAGCCTTTGTTTTAGTTGTGCCCCGTTGGGCGTTTCTATGACAAAGGCTGAGCCCATTTTAAGAGGTGCATCAGGTCATATATTTACGGTAACCCAGTACCAGCGCTCCTGTCAACACATAGAGTACAGCAATTACTGCCAGTATCCATTTTATTACGGAAATGAAAGTTGTTAAGAAAGCAATGCTGTCTGATACAGTACCACTGAGGGTATACAGCATCCCTGCATTTTCCAGGATATCCAAAAAACCGGCAAGCAATGCGGCTTTTGCGACCAGGTTCCCGGCTTTTGCAACTGTTCCTTTAAGGTTTGCGGCGATCTGTTTGCAGGCAAAAAATAAAAAGAAGGAATAAAAGAATAAGAATACAAAATCCCAATAGGTATTGACCCGGGCGGCATTAATATTTCCGGAAGGGATCCAGGCATTAATAACAGCTGTAGCTTTTGATTCTTTGTAAGCAAACTCCAGGTTGAGGATACCCAGCGGGGTGGCAGGTGTTTTTAAAGTTGCACCTGTTTTCATCATTATATAGATCATTAGGAGTGAGCCTAACAGGAAAAAGGGGAGCAGTAGTTTTTTCATTATTTTTTTTAGCTAAGAGGACAAAAGAGAAAAAGAGGTGAAGAACAAACGATCAGTTTCTCCTTTTCTCTTTTCTACTCTTAGCTCAGATTTTTATTTCATGCTATCAAAACGTTGCTGTACATGATCCCAGTTTACCAGGTTCCACCAATTCTCTATATAATCAGGCCGCTTATTCTGGTACTTTAAATAATAAGCGTGTTCCCAAACATCAAGTGCCAGTATAGGGAAACCTTTGATCTCACTAATGTCCATTAGCGGGTTATCCTGGTTGGGTGTGGAACCTATCTTTAATTTCTTATTCTTATCAATATATAACCAGGCCCAGCCGCTTCCAAAACGGTTCTTGCCCGCATCAGAAAATTGTTTTTTAAATTCATCAAAGGAGCCGAAGGCGTTATTGACCGCCACCAACACAGAGCCTGTTGCGATATTATTTGCCTGTTTAGGCCGCATGCACTGCCAGAACAATTCATGGTTATAGTGACCACCGCCGTTGTTACGCATTTTAGGAGAATACTTAGAGATCTTTGTCAATACATCTTCCAAAGATTTGTTGGCATCTACGCCTTCTGCAACAGCCGCTTCTTTAAGGTTTTTTGAATAGGCAGCAGCATGCTTACTGTAATGGATCTCCATGGTCATGGCATCAATCACATTTTCCAGCGCATCATATTTATAGGGCAGGGGTTGCTGGTCGAAACCTGTTTGTAAACCCGGTGCGATATAATTAACCGGTTCCGAAAAAGATTGCAATAAAGGTGCAGCAACAGTGAAGCCAACACCAATGGCCAGGCTTCCTTTTAATGAGTTGGAGATAAAATCTCTGCGGCTTTTATTTGGTTGCTCTGGCATAAAATATTTTTTAAACAGGTGATTGATTTCGCTTAATAAATTTACTAAAAAGAGTTTGTAATTGTTTAAATGAGCGATAGTAAAATTCTTTGCTGAACAGCTGGGAGTCGTGCATAGCTTTGTAAGTAAGAAATATGCCAACGGGTGTTAGTACCAGCACGGCCAGCCACATCCCTAAAAAAGGAGTGAGGATGCCTTCCTTTACAAATTTTTCTCCAAACATATTCAACAGGTGGAACAGCAAAAAGAAGATGATGGCAAATACGAGCGGCATGCCCAATCCTCCCTTACGGATTATGGAACCCAGCGGTGCACCAATAAAAAACAATACAAAACAGGCCATCGACAAAGAGAATTTCCTGTGCCATTCGATTTTATGAAATCTTATTTCTTTGCGGCGGTCCTCTATTTCGGTTCCTGTACCCTGTAAACTGCTTTTAAGATTATTGGCAATGGTAACAGATGCATCATAAACCTGGTGGCGGGCAGAGTCGGGTATTATTGCATCCAGGTTTTTAGGAACTGCTGGCTTTGCCGGATTTTTTTTCCAGCTGCTGTCATCAACTGTTGAATAACGTAAATAAGTATTCAGGTCCCTGTCCATTCTCCTGGATAAACTGTCATTCAGCTTGTACAACGAGTCAAGTGAAGTGCTTATCTGCTCTGCACTTAACATTTTAAAATTATTCTTGTAAATGTCTTCGCTGGTATTTTGCTTTTGTAAAGAGCTCAGGTCAAACAGTTTTTTGAACGACTGGAAGCCAAGACGTATGTATTCTGTAGCGGTATCATTGGTATTGCCATTCTCCTGGTAGCGGTAGCCGTTTGTAAGGTGGAATTCCAGGAATTTTTTATCCTCGGACATCGTCATTACGCCCTTTTCCGCAATGATAGCATTGTTCTGCAACGGGTTGCTTTGTTCGTAGATCAGCACATTGCGAATGGTTTTGCCGTCGGCATCTTTTTTCCCTGCTTTAATGGCATAGTTGGGAATATAGGTAAAGAATACCCCCTCTTTAAGGTCGAAGGCGGGTTTCTTAAAATAGATATCATTGTATAGTGTTACAAATTTTAAATTGGCATAGGGGATCACGTAATTGGCAAACAGGAAAGTAATGCCACAGAAGAGAACGGCTACCCACATCAGCGGGCGCATAAAACGTAAGAGTGAAATGCCGGAAGATTTAATGGCAACCAGTTCAAAACTTTCTCCCAGGTTGCCAAAGGTCATTATAGAAGAAATGAGAATGGCAATTGGCATGGCTAGGGTAAGCATGGATGCGCTTACATACCACAGGAACTTGCCAATGGTAGCAAGATCCAATCCTTTTCCAACAAGGTCATCTATATATTTCCACAGGCCCTGCATCATCAGTACAAAAAAAGCAACGAAGAACGTTATGATGAACGGCCCGATAAAAGATTTAAGAATAAGCTTGTCTAATTTCTTTATCATGCTCAGCAGGAGATGTAATAAAAATTAATTGTAGTAATTTGATGCTCTTATGAACGATATTTCAAAATTAACTCTTTCTGATGAGGAACAGCAACTGGTAAATAACAGCAACTGGATTTTAACGAAACGTGTTATCGTTGAAAAAGTGTACCACCTCTTCGGGAACCTGTCGGCTGTAATAGGATCAGCTGTTGAAAAAGAAACCTGGCTGCCTTTACCCGTTGTGCGATCCACCGGGAAGATATCAAGGGGAGAAAATTACCGGCTGCTGCCTTACGTACTTTTAGATCACCCAAGGTGCTTTGATACAGAAAATATATTTGCGGTCAGGACCATGTTCTGGTGGGGTAATTTTTTTAGTATAACCCTGCAACTATCGGGTACCTATAAAAAGATGTTCGAAGATAAATTATCTAAGAACATAAAAGGGTTAAGAGCAAATGAATTTTACCTCTGTATCAATGAAGACCAATGGCAGCATAATTTTGATGAAGACAACTACATTGCGGTAAACCAACTTACTGATGAAGAAACAGGAAGTCATATCCGGCAAAAGCCATTTATTAAACTCGCGGTAAAATTGCCGTTGGATCGGTGGAATGAGATGCCCGTGTTACTGGAAAGATCTTTTTTTACAATCCTGGAATTGTTAAGGTATTAACTTCCCAGGCGATGGAATAATTCCTTTACCTGGTATTCCCACAACTGGCTTTGATCTTTAATTTCTTTTTTTTCTGCAAAATCGCTGATCATTAAAATGGTTTGGTTGGTCACCTCTGATTTTTCAATGCGCCATTCAAAGTATTCATCTTTTGTCATGTGCTCCCAACGAAAACGAACAAATTTATCTTCTTCAGTTTCCAGTAATACAGCTTTATCTTCTGTACCATTCCATGAAAAACTAAAAACACCATCACGTTCATCAACTTTGTCAGCAAACCATTCCTGCAACCCTGCAGGGGTTATTAAAAATTCATATAAAATGCCTGGTGAACATCGAACAGGGTATTCTAACGTGTATAAAACTTTCTTACTCATCCTTGGTTTTTAAATATCATTGCAATGTTGCAATAATAACAAAATAATCTAGGTATCAAATTATTTATTTATTTTTTTTTGTTTTATTTATTAACATCATTAATTAAACAAAATGGGGCTTTTAAGCTACTGGCATACAGGCTTTTAGTATTTATTTTTTTGGTGACATATCGTAAATAGTATAAATTACGTTAATAAAGGCGGTTGTTTTAACAAAATCTTAACCCAAGCTATTATTCCATACTTAACCTTTAAACCATCGGGCTTATGAGCATGCGCCAGCTAAAAATCACTAAGTCAATCACAAATCGTGAGAGTCAGAGTTTAGAGAAATACCTACAGGAAATTGGGAAAGTAGATCTGATCACCCCGGAAGAAGAAGTGAAATTAGCCATTCGCATAAAACAGGGAGACCAGCTGGCCCTGGAGAAACTCACCAAAGCCAATCTCAGGTTCGTTGTTTCTGTTGCGAAACAGTATCAAAACCAGGGATTAACGTTACCCGATCTTATCAATGAAGGCAATCTGGGTCTTATAAAAGCCGCACAACGTTTTGATGAAACACGTGGATTTAAGTTCATCTCTTATGCTGTATGGTGGATACGCCAGAGTATCTTACAGGCACTGGCTGAACAATCAAGGATAGTTCGTTTACCATTAAATAAGGTAGGGTTAACCAATCGCATCAGCAAGGCCTACTCACAATTGGAGCAGGAATTTGAAAGAGAACCCACCCCGGAGGAACTCGCTTTTTTA
>DATHEH010000348.1:0-10348 GCA_035318685.1 Ferruginibacter sp. | reverse complement strand
TGAACATGTTGAGTCATGCACATGGGCAGGGTTATGCCGATGCTCATTTCATAATACCCGAGACCGTAAACTATATTGATTTTGGCGCAGGCCCCTATTATACGAAGCAGGGCAATTTAAACACAGCAGGCTATGTTTCATTCTCGACTTATAAGAACATATCAAAAAGCCTGGTACAGGTTGAAGTCGGAAAATTCAATTCATTTCGCAAGCTGGCCATGATCGACCTTTTGAAAAAAGATAAGGATAAACAAAGCGCTTACATCGCGTCAGACTTTAATTATACCGACGGACCCACAATCAGCAAGCAAATATTTAAACGCTTTAACGTTTTTGGAAAATACAATCTTTCCATTTCTGACAATACACAATTTAGTGCTTCTCTTTCTTCGTTTATAAGTAAGTGGAATGCAAGTGGCCAGGTGCCGCACAGGGCCGTTGAAAGCAGTATGATCAGCAGGTTTGGAAGTATTGATCCTACCGAAGGTGGTAATACCGAAAGGCATAATGCCAATATCATTTTAACCAATAAGTTAAGGAACGGATTAACCTGGGAGAACCAGGCATTTTACAGCAGGTACAAATTCAACCTCTGGTCAAACTTCACTTTCTTTTTAAATGATCCTGTTAATGGAGATGAGATACAGCAGTCCGAAAGCAGGAATGTCTTCGGCTATGTTTCCAAATTTGATCAGAAATATTTTTTAGGTAACAAAATGCTCCATTCAACATATGGTATTGGGTTAAGACATGATGCAACAAAGGACAGCCGCTTAGCCAATGCAATAAGCCGTAAATTTTTAAGCGATATAAAACTTGGAGATATAAAGGAGACCAATACCTATGCTTTTGTGCAGCAGCAGCTGAATACCGGGCAATGGCTTTTTGATGCAGGGTTACGCTTAGACCATTTTCATTTTAGTTATTTTGATAAATTGAATACGGTACAAAAGCCGTCGCAGCAAAAAGCGATCGTAAGCCCCAAACTGAATATCCAATACACGGTAAATTCCAAAGTACAATTGTTTGTAAAAGGAGGAAAAGGTTTTCACAGCAACGATGCCAGGGTTGTGGTAGAGAACAATGGAAAAGAAATATTACCCGCTGCTTACGGAACTGATATCGGCATTATCTTAAAGCCATCTGCAAACCTGTTGATAAACATTGCCGCGTGGCATTTGTGGCTCGACCAGGAATTTGTTTATGTAGGCGATGCCGGGGTTATAGAACCCAGTGGTAAAAGCCAAAGGCAGGGTGTTGACATCACTGCACGTTACCAGGTTAGCAAAAACATTTTTGCAAGTGCTAATCTTAATTTCACAAAGCCAAGAGCGATCGGTGAGCCAAAAGGCGCCGACTATATTCCACTTGCACCAACACTTACCAGCGTGGGTGGCATTTTTTATAAAGCACAAAAGCGTTTTAATGGCGGCATCAATTACCGTTATATAAAGGACCGCACAGCCAACGAAGACAATTCGATCATTGCCAAAGGATATTTTTTGATGGACGCTTCGGTCAATTACACAAGGTCCCGGTATGAGATCGGCCTGGCTTTGGAAAACATTTTTAATATTAAATGGAATGAAGCGCAGTTTGCAACCCAATCAAGGCTGATGAATGAGCAGGCACCCGTAACCGAATTGCACTATACACCCGGTACGCCATTCTTTGCGAGGCTGAAGCTGGCGTTATTTTTTTAAAAGCTGTCGGGTTGAGCTTGCCGAAGTCGGTTTAGCATAACAGGACCTCAGTTAAAAATTCAAAGATGAAGAAACAAATAATGTATAGAACAGCAGGCTTACTTATCCTTTTCATTTTAATAAGCCAGCCATTATGGGCGCATGATGTTGTAGGCGAACTGGAGAACATGAGCAAAACAGATGCTGCTATCTTTTACCTGCAGTTAGGTTTTTCACACATATTGCCACTCGGGCTTGATCATATTTTATTTGTATTGAGCCTCTTCCTCCTCAGCCCCAAATTAAAACCCGTGCTCTGGCAGGCAACGGCATTTACCCTTGCCCATTCCATAACATTAGGATTGGCCATGTTCAAAGTGATCACACCCTCCCCTGCAATTGTTGAGCCCATCATTGCCTTATCGATCATGTATGTGGCGCTTGAAAATATTCTTTCACCAACGTTGAAAAAATCACGCATTGGTATCGTATTCTTATTCGGACTGGTGCACGGCATGGGCTTCGCCAATGCGCTTGGAGAACTGGGGCTTCCGCAGAATTCATATCTCACATCGCTGATCATGTTCAATGTTGGGGTGGAGTTGGGACAAGTTGCTGTGATCCTGGGAGCTTTCCTTTTATTTGGAAAATGGTTTGGCAACAAGCCTTATTACCGCAAGGCTATTGTAATTCCCTTATCTATTTTAATTGCAATTATGGCCTGGTACTGGACGGTGGAAAGGTTGTTCTTCTCCTGATGATATCTGTATGCCCGGATGAACAGCAACCGTGGTATTATATCTATTTGATACAGCACCCGCAGCATATCTTCTTAAATGCTACTTGCTTTCTGAACGGCAGGAAAGATATTTTAAGTTATACTGATTGGTGAATACTGAACAGGGATGAAGATCGGAGTGATATGATGCTAAGGTAACTTGGTCAGGCCTGAATTTCGGCAAGCCCATATGGCGTTTTGGGAGCAACGCCTGGAGAGATATTTAATATCAATAAGATAGAATATTTGAAGTGTCTCATAAAATGACATATAACGTTCAGGGCTTGGCGTCAGGCGGGGTATTAGAATCTCGTCTGCCTGGCCGGTCAATCCGTTAGAAATTGTTTACTTGAAGTTACACGAAAATTTTATTAATAAACCGTCACACCCCAACCGCAGTTTGGATATGCACAAAAGCTGACGTTACAAGGTCATGCCCCGCTTGCGCCAAGCCCGTTAGCGGCAGTGCTTCCTCAATGATTATGATTTCATTTTCGTGATCTTATATACTTTGCCATCCTTATCATAGGTTGTCCACTCACCAACTTGTTTGCCTTTATCAAAATGGCCTGAACGCATTATTGTTCCTGTTTTGCGAAACCATTCCCAATATCCATCCATTTGATCGCCTTTCATTTTTCCTCTTGCCCAAAGTGTGCCGTCCTTGTGATAATGACTTACGGTTTTGCTGCTTACTTGTTTTATGCTTTTTTTCGTAGGCATAATAGTTGAAATTTTAAGGAGCTAATGTTTTGCATAGCATTGCCGCTAACGTTGAGTATTTGCGAAGGCAGGGAATTCATTGAATATCCTGCCCGGTACAAATGCTCATTTGAAAATATAAAGCTGAAGTTAACAACTAAAAGCCAAATTTATAATTGTCAGCCCGAACCGCTGATGCCACATTGCTAATGCCGAAGATTACATTGTAAAGCCCTGCTTTTGCAAATACTTTTGTTAGCGGCTGCCTTTCTTCGTAGTCTTTTAAAATAAATAAGTGTTCAAAAATATTTTCAAATCAATTTTTCATTTTCCTTGGAACCGTCTTTTCACTTGAGGCAAGTGAATAAATTGTCCATGCAAGCAAAACGGCATTTTTCATCATGTCAGGCTCAGGTGCATACTCTGGTAGATCAAGCGGTTTGTGGTGTGTAACCAGATCATAATCTAAGGGGTCTTGGATGAATTGGAATGAAGGGATATTATAATAGTCAAACGTTTCATGGTCGGTACTCAAAGTGTTTTCAATGGTAACATAATTTTGTTGCGTAAAAGAAAACCGGCGGAAGATTTCTTCAAATACCGGTCGGGCAAATTCATTGGCTTGTAAATAAACCCCTCTTATTGCTCCTAATCCATTATCAAGGTTAAGATATGCCGTAACTTTTTCGGATTCACTATTTGGTTTACTATTGAAGTCGCCATAATGTTTTGTTGCATAGCTTACAGAGCCATTAAAATCTTGTTCTTCACCACCCCAAAAGGCAAGCCGGATGGTTCTCTTAGGTGCTATTCCGCTTTCCTTTAAAATTCTCAATGCTTCTAATAATACCATACAATTTCCACCGTTGTCTGTTGCGCCGGTAGCGGCATGCCAGGAGTCAAAATGTCCTCCAATCAAAACCACTTCAGATTTCAGTTTTGGGTCGCTTCCTGTAATTTCTCCAATGATGTTGACATTATTATCCGGTTCGTTATAAAAAATAGTTTCCAGGTTGAGTTTTATTCTGGGAGTTACATTTTGCTTTAATAGCCTGATGAGCCTGCCTGCATGTTCAGGCATAATGATAAAATAGGGTAACGGTTTAGGATCATTTTCCTTGTAATAATAAGTTCCTCCTACATTCACAATACCTGCAATAGAAGAGGACGTTTTAAATACAGCAAGTGCGCCTTCATTTTCTGCAAATTGTAGAAAGTCATTGTCTTCAAAATATTCGCCCTGATATATCTCTATTTGTTTTGGTATTGGTATAGCTTTATTCTGCGGGGCCAAACGATTTTGCATATCTTCCAACTGAGCTTTCGTAAATCTTTGGAATACGGTATCTGGTAATGATTTGTGTATAGGTTCTTTTCCTAACAGAATAATTTTACCTTTTAATTTACCGGCATATTGTTGTTTCAGTAAATTTATGTCGGCAAAACTTTCAATGTTTACTACATCTCCTTCTACAATGCCCTTTGTGCTTTTTGTCCATGCCAAGGGATAGGCTACAATATGCATGTAATTGGGAGACTGCAATTCCACATTAAAATTTTTCACATTCCACCCACGACAATTACTGCAATAGTTTTCGAAGTGTACATTTGTAAGCCCTGCTTCTTTCATTTTAGCTGATGCCCATTTAGCAGCGGCAAGATATTCCCGACTACCAGTAAGCCGTTGTCCATATACATCTGCCATTTCATAAGTCATCTGTTTAACCTTGGATTGCTGATAACCAATATTTTTTATTTTTAATAATGTTGAATCCTCAGAGCCGGACTGAGCGAAGCTGTTTATGAAAATGCTACTAATTAAAGCCACAATAAAAATTGTTTTCATCTCCATAATTTTTTTTGTTTTATGTATCCAACTTGTTAAGATGACTGTAAGTAATTGTGGTCAGTTAAGGTTGCCGCTAACTCCTAAATATACGACACTTACAATCCTATACTCTAATTCCCTCTCTAAGTCCCTACCATCCCCTACTCCCAAGTCATGCTGTTCTTATATGCAGCCAATGATGAACAAGAAAGTGCTTCACTTCGAAATTCCTTGTTCCCCGTCCGAACGGCGTTCAGCCGGGCGGGCTTGTTCGATATTCACCTGTCCTTATTCGTGATTCTCTACTCCCAGCCATTGGCCAATACATCTGCGATATGCATTGTTTTAAGGGGAAGACCCTTGCCTTTAATGTACCCGTCAAGCTGCATGAGGCAGCTCAGGTCGGTGGAAATGATATATTCAGCTCCTGTAGCCAGGGCATTCGTTATCTTTTGATCGGCCATGCCGATGGAAATGGCTTCAAACTTAACGGCGAAAGTGCCTCCAAAGCCACAGCAGGTTTCCACGTCATTCATTTCCGTCAGCTCCAGGCCCTTTACATGGCTTAATAATTTGCGGGGACCGGTTTTTATTTTACATTCCCGCAGTGCTGCACAACTGTCGTGGTAGGTTGCCTTTGCATTCAGTTCGGCGCCGTAATTTTCTATCTTTAAAACATCGGTCAAAAATTCGCTGAATTCATAGATCCTTTTGCCAAGGTCTTTTACATTGTTATGCCGGGAAGAGTTCTCAAAAAGCTTTGCATAATAATTACGCACAAAGCCAACACAGCTGGCGCTTGGCGCTACGATATAATCGGCTCCTTCAAAATCCTTGATGAACTTGCTGCAAACATCCCTCGATTCGTCCCAAAACCCCGCATTGAAAGCAGGCTGGCCGCAACAGGTTTGATTTGTATTATAGGCAACTTCGCAACAGGCTTTTTCCAGCACCTTCACCATATTAAAGGCGGTTTGCGGGTAAAGCTGGTCAACAAAACAAGGTATGAATAACTGGACCTTCATGATTTCATCTCCAAAAAAGGAGTTAGTAATTTTTTTTAAAGGAATTTGTCAAAGCGATCATTTTCAATGCCGTTACAGCTGCTTCCATGCCCTTATGGCCATGCTTCCCGCCCAGCCTTTCATCCACCTGCTGCTGGTTATCTACGGTAAGTACGCCAAAGATCACCGGCACCGGTAATGACAGGTTCAACTGCAGGATACCATCTGTTACTGCCTTGCACACATAATCAAAATGGGGGGTATCTCCCCTCAGTACGCATCCCAGGGCTATGAATACGCAGGGCTTATCGTCCCGGTATTTATGTGCCTCCCAGTAATTTTTTACGGCGAAAGGAATTTCAAATGCACCCGGTACGCTAATACTCATATGCTGCACTTTTTTTTCTTCGAGTACCTTCTTGCAGCCTTCTTCCAGTTGGTCAACTGTTTTGGCATTCCATTCGGTACGCACAATTACAACACAGGCATCCTGTGTTAGCCGGATGCCTGTTGTATCGTATAATTTTGATGAGCCTGTTGACATAACGTGAATCGTGAGTTGTGAGTTCGGCTATCGTAACCCTTATTACTTAGTAACGCCTAATTTAGCGAGGTACTTGTCCACTTCACCCGCCTGCACACGCTGGCTTGCAGGATAGTCATCCTTCAATTCCTGGAACAGTTCGACTGCCTCTTTTGTTTTGCCGATAGCATCTGCATATCTTCCCGCGATGAACAAAGCTTCGGTTGTCATGCCTTCGTCCTCTTCATCAATGGAAGCTGCTTTTTTATAATAGTCCAATGCATCGTCTGTTTTCTTTTGCTCAGCATAAGCATGTCCCAGCAAAAGATAAGCCTTGCCCTGTATCTGTTTTGCGCCATTGCCGTCAAATTCTTTCAGGTGCCTGATCGCTTTATCAAACTGTTTTAATTGTAAGTAACAAACGCCTGCCATATATTCTGCCCTGTTGCCGGCAGGTGTTCCGCCGTAGCTGCTGATGATCTTTAATAAGCCGGTAACACCTAAAGCTTTATCACCGTTGAGAACGATGTTTATGGTGTCTTTGTTATAGACCGGTGAACTGGTCATCTTGCCCCATAATTTCTCTGCGGGGAATACGAGTTCACTTGCTTTATTTTCTTTAGGGATCTTTACAAGGTATTTGTACCCAAGGTAGCAACCAAGCAATACGATAACAACAGTACCTGCTATGATGATATGCTTACTGTACTGGGCCCAGAATCCTCTTGCTCTTTCCACCACATCCGGTTGTTGCACTGTTTCTACTTTTACTTTCTCTGCCATTTAAAAAAATTAAGAATTAAAAATTAAGAATAAAAAATTATCAGTCCACTATAAAAGGATAATCCTGTTGAACGTAAACATCTTTCAGCAATTCGTTATCATCGGGCCATGGGCTCTCTTCTGCAAACTTCACACTCTCTTCCACTTCGGTCTTTACCCTTTCGTTAATCACTTCTATTTCGGCGTCGGTCAAACTATATTGTGTTTTCAGCACTTTCAGTACGTGTTCAATGGGATCCTTCTCTTTGTACTCTTCCAGTTCATCCTTGGTCCTGTACTTCTGCGGATCACTCATGCTATGACCTTTGTAGCGGTAGGTCTTTATTTCCAGTAAGGTTGGACCGCCTTTTTCCCTTGCACGGTTAACGGCTCTCAGCACGCCATTGTGTACGTCTTCGGGGCTCATACCATCAATGCTGTCGCTGGGCATATCGTAGGCATCAGCCAGTTTATAAATATCCAGCACTTTACTGGTACGGGCTACCGATGTTCCCATCGCATACTGGTTGTTCTCACATATAAAAACAACGGGGAGGTCCCAGAGCATGGCCATATTGAATGTTTCATGCAGCATGCCCTGTCTTGCGGCGCCATCGCCAAAATAACAAAGCACAACGTTATTGGTATTGCGGTATTTTTCGGCAAAGGCCAAACCTGCGCCGGTACCTATTTGTGCACCCACGATACCATGGCCGCCAAAGAAATTTTCTTTTAAACCAAAGAAGTGCATGCTGCCACCCTTTCCTTTACTGCAGCCCGTGGCTTTACCATAGAGTTCGGCCATACAGCTTTTTGCACTTACACCCTTGGCAATGGCCAGGGCATGGTCGCGGTAAGCGGTGATGAACTTGTCTTCGGGGTTGGTTGCCGTCATGCATCCTGCGGCAACGGCTTCCTGTCCTATGTACAGGTGACAAAAGCCACGGATCTTTTGCATACCATATAACTGGCCGGTCTTTTCCTCAAAGCGGCGTAAAAGCAGCATTAATTCGTACCAGTATAAATAAGTTTCTTTAGAAAACTTTGTAGCCAATGGGTATAATTTTAGGCGGCAAAGATAAGGGAAGAAAGGGAATTTGTAATTAAGGAATTAGGAATTGAGGATCAGCAGGTTTTCAACGGTATAATCCGATTCTTTAATCAACCCAGCCCTTCCCTTTCGTATCTTGCAGCCCCATGTTGTTCCTCCATAAGATAGCCATAACACAGTTCAAGAATTACAGCTTATCCAGCTTCGACTTTAACGAAAGGGTGATCGGCATCTGTGGCTTAAATGGCCGGGGCAAGACCAATTTGCTGGATGCCGTTTATTACTGCTGCTTTACCAAAAGCTATTTTTCAAAAACAGACGGGCTGAGTATCCGGTTTGATAATGACGGGTTCAGGCTGGAATCTTTTTTTGAAAAGCAAACCGGTAAGCAAAAGGTCATCTGCATACACCGCCTAATGGGTAAAAAAGAATTATTGCTGAATGATATCCCGTATGAAAAATTCTCCCATCATATCGGCAAATTCCCTGCAGTGATGATCGCTCCTGATGACATTGAACTGATAACCGGAGGCAGTGAAGAAAGAAGGCGCTTCATGGATACCGTACTCAGCCAGGTGGATGCGGAATACCTGCAGCAACTCATTCAATACAACAAAGTATTGCAGCAACGCAACAGTTTATTGAAACGTTTTGCTGAGCAGGGTAAAACAGACTGGCCCCTGTTGGAAGTGCTGGATGAACAACTCATTGCACCGGGTAATTTTATTTACAAAAAGCGAAGGACATTTACGGAACAATTGATACCGCTGGTGCAAAAATTCTATGAGCAGATCGCCGATAATAACGAGGTCGTAACCCTTCAATACGAGAGCCGTTTAAATGAAAGCAGTTTTCATGACCTGCTGAATAATTTCCGGGAGAAGGATTTTATTTTGCAACGCAGCAATGCAGGTATTCATAAAGATGATATTCTTATGCAGCTGAACAGACAGCCATTTAAAACAACGGCATCACAGGGCCAGCGCAAAAGCCTGCTGTTTGCATTAAAGCTGTCGGAGTTCGAATTATTAAAAGCTGACAAAGGCTTTGCGCCCATCCTGCTTTTAGATGATGTTTTTGAGAAACTGGATGACAACCGCATGCAGCAACTCCTTCACTGGGTTTGCAATGAAAATGAAGGACAGGTTTTCATAACAGATACACACAGGGATAGGTTGAGCGACGCTTTCGATAAATTGAATACGGCTTACCAGATCATTGAATTGTGATGCTGAATGCTGGATACTGGATAAAAGACGCCGAAAATATAAAGTGCTATCCAGTATCAGGAATCAAGAATCAGTTCAAATAATTCTATTTTTACATCATGGGAGAAATTTCATTACAGGATGCTATCCGCCAATTCTTACAAAAGAGCAAACTCAAAACGGGTATACAGGCACTGCGCATTGAAGACATATGGGAAGAACTGATGGGCAAGACCATTGCAAAATATACCGATAAGATACAGATCATAAACAATACCTTATTCATCACTACAACCGTTGCACCGCTTAAGAACGAATTGCTTTACCAGAAGGAAAAGATAATTGAAAGAGTGAATGAAGCGCTGGGGGAAAAGCTGGTGAAGGAAGTCATCATAAAATAGCTACAAGGGGAAAGCCGCAAAGGAGATGCATACAGATAGAAATATCTTTTTATATGTGCAGGTTCTTAAAAATTAAAAACTTGCCCCCTTGAAGCTTGAATCTTGCAGCTTCTTATCTGTTCTGCAAAGGCCTTACATTATACCCCTCCTTCTTCAACAATGCTATCAACCCCATATCCCCTACCAGGTGGCCCGCACCCACGGCTATAAAAACGGGTTCTTTTTTCATGATATCTTTTAATTGCATTACCCAGTTCCTGTTGCGGTTGTCAAGCAAAATGTCCTGGTCCTCTGCCATTCCGAATTCATTTTTGCTGAACATTGTTTCGATCTCACTCAACTGCTGGTTCTTATAAACACTGAGCATGGAATCAAAATATAGCTTTGATGTGGCCAGGCTGTCGATGGC
>DATHEH010000347.1:0-3411 GCA_035318685.1 Ferruginibacter sp. | reverse complement strand
AATTCATGCGAAGCATTGGAGATAAAGCGGCGCTGGAGGTCGAAACTTTCCTGCAGGCGATCCAGCAGGTCATTGAGCGTGGTGGCCAGCTGGTGCCATTCATCTTTGGTGTTGCCCGTAGCGATACGCCTGGCCAGGTTGCGGGCAGAAATATCCTTTACATCCATAGCGATCTTCCTTACGGGCATCAGTAACCGGAAGGAAAAGAAATATCCCGTGACGAGGATAAAGGCAATGCCGATAAGGAAACTCAGTAACAATATGTTGAAAAGCGTTTGCAGGCTTCGCTTGCCGTCGCTGTCTTCGGCTGCGCTAATGATAACGATTCTTGTGCTGCTGTCGGTATAGTGATGGGCAATGGCTTCCTTGCCGGCAACCAGGAAAAAATAATTGCCATTAATACGTGCATTGTCAAGTATGTCTTTG
Organism: Ferruginibacter sp.; assembly: GCA_035318685.1. GTDB lineage: Bacteria > Bacteroidota > Bacteroidia > Chitinophagales > Chitinophagaceae > Ferruginibacter. Next base: position 2,985 of record DATHEH010000347.1, on the reverse strand, counting down.
GTAACGGGCAGGCTGTCGTAGGGCCTGTCGCTGTAACTGTATATCTTCCTGTTCTCATGATCATAAGCCTGTACGGTTTTATTGCGCAGGGAGATGGTAGTGAGCGAATCGATCCTTTGCACCAGTTCCTTGGTAAAGCTTTCTTTTTGAGCAAGCAGCCTCGCGGTTGTGATCGCCCTGTTGGTCAATCTTGTTTTGATCGTTTTGAGCCTTGCGGTATAAGTAAAATAATACACACCGCTGCAGACCACTCCCAGGATGATCATCACCAGTACGGCAAATAATATGGTGATCCGTATACGGACGGGCATGGCTATGTATTTTCTTTAAGAATGTATCCCATTCCTACCTGTGTTTGTATCAATTTTTTTTCGAAAGGCTTATCCACTTTGTTACGCAGGTAATTTATATAAACATCTATTACATTGGTATTGGTATCGAAGTCGATATCCCAAACGTTCACGGCAATGTCTGCCCTGCTCACTACCCGGTTCTTATTGCGCATCAGGTATTCGAGCAGCTGGAATTCTTTCGCGGTAAGGTTTATGGTGCTGCCTTCCCTTTTTACTTCTTTGCTGTCGGGGTTCATCGTAAGGTCCGCAGCACTTAAAACAGTTCCGGTTGGCACCGGTTGCTGGCTGCTGCGCTTCAATAACACCCTTATCTTCATTAAAAGTTCCCTGAACTCGAAGGGTTTGATGATATAATCGTCGGCGCCGGCATCATAACCTTCTATCTTATCGTTGAGCGAACTCAGGGCTGTTAACATGATCACCGGTACAGCGCTGTTGGCCGAGCGTATGGCCCGGCAAAGGTCATAGCCATTGATACCCGGCAGGTTAATGTCGAGGATCACCAGGTTAAAGGGGTTCGATCTGAAAAGTTCGAGACCGGCTGTGCCGTCATAGGCCAGTTTCACGGAATAACCGTGCTCGGCAAGCCCCTGTGCAAGGGTATCTGCGATCTTCTGCTCGTCTTCTACCAAAAGGATGCTTTTTTCCTCCATTTATGCAATGTACAAATTCAGTCCCGTTCGGGGATATTAAAGCAGGAGGGTTAGAATTTCTAATCTTATTCTAATCCCTTTTTTGTACGGTCATGCTCCGGGGAGATTATTTTTACGGAGTAAATTATGCTTCAACATGGTCCGCACCCTGTACATAATACCCGGAATGAAGCTGATAAAATTATTATTACAATTAGTTTAGTTGTTTTCTCATTTAGGGTTTTATTTAAAGAGCTTCCTGCGGGAGGCTTTTTAATTTCCGCTCAGCGGGAAAGCTGATTTTTTTTACCACAGAGACACAAAGATATTTCACAAAGAGCACGGAGTTCTCGTCCCGTCTCTGGCGGGATGCATTGGTTTGGAGTTTATAACTCCCGGTCTAATGAAGAACATACTATTGCTGCGCAGTAAATAATTTATTGCCTTAATCCTTCGTGAAAAGATCTTTGGGTCTTTGTGGTTAGATTTTTTATTTTTTACCACAAAGGACACAAAGAGATTACACAAAGCGCACGGGAAAAAAATAAAAACTTATTTTTTTAATGCCTCCCTTACTTTAGGAGCGATCTTACTCCCAAAGATCCCGATCGACTTCATCAAAGAACTATGTGTTGGCCCGCCCACATCCATATGTGCAGAGAAACGTGTTAATCCAAACAGTTCCTGCATTTCCAGGATCTTATCAATGGCTTCATTAGCATCACCAATAATTAAAGCACCTTCCTTGCTTCTGCCAAGGTCAAATTGCTGCCGATGGTAAGGAGGCCAGCCCCGGGTGCGGCCGATCCGGTTCATCTGCGCAGCATAGAGCGGGTAATATTCATCGCCTGTTTGCTTGCTGTCCTCACCAAAAAAGCTGTGCATGTGCACACCCACCCGGAACTTACTCATATCGTGTTTATAATGCTGGTAAACTTCTTTGTAATAATCAAAGAGTGGTTTGAACTGTACCGGCTTACCGCCGATGATGGCGAAAATCACCGGTAGTCCGTGTTTACCCGCACGCAAAACAGATTCCGGCGTACCGCCTACGGCGATCCATATATTAAGGTGATCATTCACCGCACGTGGAAATATTTCCTGGTCTTTTAGTTCGGGCCTGAAATTTCCCTTCCAGCTAATGCGTTGATTAGAATTTATTTTTAAAAGCAGTTCCAGTTTTTCCTCGAAGAGCGCATCATAATCATTAAGACTGTAGCCAAATAAGGGAAATGATTCTGTAAAGCTACCCCGGCCCGCCACCAGTTCTGCCCGGCCGTTGGAGATGAGGTCGATGCTGGCAAAGCTCTGGTATAGCCTCACCGGGTCAGAAGAACTCAGTACAGAAACAGCGCTGCCCAGTTTAATATTTTTTGTTACCGTTGCCGCCGCTGCTAATATGATCTCGGGGGTGGATACGGCATAGTCTGGCCGGTGATGTTCACCGATGCCGTAAAAATCCAGGCCCAGTTCATCCATCAGTTTAATTTCTTCAATAAGTTCCTGCAGCCTTTGCCCGGCAGGTTGCCGCTCACCGTTAGCGTTTGTATGTAAATCGCCGAACATGCCGATGCCTAGTTCCATAGTGTATTATTTATTGCAAAGATCGGAAGGGAATCTGGAAATTTGAAGATTTGGTGATTTGATGATGACGCAACCACTCGTCTCTGACGGGAATGCCCTGGTTTTGAGTTTTTAACTCACGCGCTTATTCAATTCATCACCCGAAATCCTCATTTCATTACCTCATCCCTTAAACAACCCGGCCGGGCCCGGTATCATTGCACTTCATTTAAAAAACGAAAAAAAAATGTCATGAAACAGAAATTATTATTCGCATCGGCAATAGTTGCCCTCCTTGCTTTTTCTTCCTGCAAAAAAGACGACCCGGCACCGGGACCGGGTGGCACTAACCCGGGCACAGAAAAAAAACTAAAAAAGATAACAAAAACGGAAGCAGGCGTTGTAACGGTTTTCAACCTTACATATAATGCGGCCGG
>DATHEH010000346.1:0-7511 GCA_035318685.1 Ferruginibacter sp. | reverse complement strand
CAATTTCCTTTTGCATCAGCTGCAGCCAGGGCACAATATATTTTTTATCCAGCATGGATTCGGGCACACCGTCTATGCTGCCATCTGTTTTATCCACCAGGTGTACAAACTCGTGGATGGCCGTATTGTTCTTACCGGTTTTATTGCTAAACGCCTGTCTCAGCTCAAACTGCGACAGTATCATCATATGGTTCATGGCGCCGCTGCCAACCATTCCTAATATATTACGCCCGTCTCCCTGTTGTTCAAAATCATGATCAAAAGAATCGGGATATAATAACACTTCATGCAGGTTTACATATTCCCAGCCGTTAAAATTAAAAATGGGGATCACCGCACTTGCGGCAACCAGCACCCTGTCTATATCTTCGATGGTTGTATTAACACCGGTAATTTTTACCTGTGCTAAAAAATGCTGAACCCTTTCTTCAAATTCAATTTTTCTATTGTCATCCAGCTCCTGGTAAAAAGGAACTTCCTCCGAAAGTAACAGCTTATAGGCAATGGGTATTGGTCCCGCTTTTACGGGTTTCTTTTTTTGCAGGCGTGTTGCCGTGAAAATGAGCGCCGATAAAAAAATAAGGAGGATCACTATATACATAACAGCATGAAATTAGGACTTCCGGGTTTAACCGGAGCTGCCTGTGCAATTTTGAGTTGTGCTAATTTTATTTAGCACAACTCAAAATTGCACAAAGGGTCCTTCCTTCTTTACTTTTTCGCCATACTGTTATTACCGGCAACAATAGCTGTAAGCAAGCGGCCCTTAGGTAATTCAGTGGAAGAATAATACAGTTTTAAAACACTGTTGTTGTCCTTCTTCAGCTTAAGGATATCCTTTACATAACAGGTCATGGGAGATACCGGCTCATTGGTATCTGCAAAGCTCCATTCTTTTACCACTTTATCCTGCCCGTCTTTAATAGTAACGATCCTGTTCTTACCAACCCTGCCGCAGTGGTGATACCTGATCGTTAGTTTGTCATTGGGCGAACTTTTATCAAACTGAAGGTTGGCAACATTATTTATGTTGTTGCCGTAGCGTTGAACAATAACCTTCCCGTTGAGTGCTATTTCAAAACCTTCGCCCCCGCGGCCGGATCCATTTGGGAAATTTGGGGAAAATGAAAGAAGCGCCGCTGCAACAGCAACAAGCGTCATTGTTTTACTGATGATCGATTTCATGGCACAATATTTTAGTTAAGAAATTAAATGACTGCATTAGCAGTACTATCAATGCAAAGAAACTCACGCGAAGGGAGCAATAAAAACTCCTTTGACGAAAGGGCGTGGATGCTTGATGTGTTACGAAGTATGGGCCAATTCTTCCTGTAAAAAGACGGCAAGGCAGTTTTCCAGTATCTTATTGACGTATCCTACCTGCACTTCAAAAGGATCTTTTGATTCGGCGATCAACACATCTGTTTTAACGACCTCACCCTTGAAGGCAATACTGGCGAGAGCGTATAAAGGCATCGCAGGATCAGAAGGCACAGGTGTAGCATACCCGGTAATGCCAATACCCCAATCGCTTCCAAATAACTTACACACGTTTTCGGCCATTTCCTCCGATACCTGCGACGATACGCAATTGCAGGATATGGCATGCGTAGGATCAACGTGCAGTTGTACGTATTTTTGGTGAATATTATAAGTGGTGATGCCGCCCTGGAAAAAAATTGATGCGTCCTCAGCCGTTGACAGTGCAGCCTGTAAATGCCCGGAACTTACACTCTCTGCTACGGCAATGGTATAGTGTTTTGCCAGCATAAATTCTCTTATCCCCTTAATGTCTTCCTGGTTATACAACATGGTGCTCTTTACAATGTAGCAGCCGAAAATATGCCAGATAATTATATCGCTGAAACATAAGGCTGCTGCAAATTAGCAGGTAAAATCTTAATGTGATGGTTGCGAAAATAGTTCCTCAAAATGGGAGATTTTTTATCCATTACCTACACGCTCTATCTCATCGCCGGCACTGCCCGCGGTGCGTTTGGTAGTTTTATAGGCCTTACCAAAGCGGTAAGAAAAGGACAGGCTGATCACCCTGCTGTCGCGGCGAAGGATAAAATATTCCGTAGCGTTCTCAAACCGGGTAAGCCCTTCCATTGCATTGGTATAGAAAATATCCCGGGCGCTGAATTTTAATGTACCCTTCTTTTTTAATACCGGTCTCGATACGCCTAATGATAATTGCCCGGTGGGATACAGTACTTCCTGCAGGTCGTTTCTTGCCCTGCTGGTATAGAAACCCGAGATCTCCGCGGTATATTTTTTTCGGATCGTGAACTGGTTGTTGATATTGATATTCAGCTGGTTGATATCAGAACGGAAATTCTCATTGCCATTAAATCCTTTCAGCTCCTTATGGTTAAAGTTGGCCTGTGCAGTAAGTGACCACCATTTGAACGGCGATACCATCAGCGTGGATGATAATCCAAAATTCCTTGCCTTGCCTACATTGCCTTCAGAATAGAATAATATATCCTGTGCGGTATCGGTTAAAAACAACTGCGAAAAATAATTTTTAATAATGCTATAGGATACACTTGTTGTAAGTATGTTCTTATACTGGTGACCCAGTTGAAAATTCCAGCTGTATTGTGGTAAAAAGAAAGGATTGCCTGTCTGGTACGTATACTTATTTATTATAAAAGTAAAGGGATTCAATTTTTGAAAAGCCGGCCTGTCAATCCTGCGGCCGGCCGTAAGCGTAAAGTTGTTCGAAGAATCAGCCTCATAACTTATATAACCACTTGGGAATAACCCACTGTAGTTACGTGAGAAGGCTGAATCTTTTTGCTGCACATTTCCCAACTGGTGTGCGTTATAACCCGTGTATTCATACCGCAAACCTCCCTGCATGGAGAATCGCCTGTATTTTGTTTCGAGGCTGCTGTACAATGCGTGAATGTTTTCCTTATATAAAAAATGATTGCTCTTACCATAGTCTTCCTGCCATGTTATGCCATCAAAATTCTGGTAAGATGCAGTATTATCTGTATCGATATGTGACGACTTCCAACCCGACCGGAGGCTGTTGTTCTTTCCAAAGCGCAAGGTATGATCAAGTTTGCCGGAGACGATCTGTATAGCTGTCGGGATATTTCCTGTTGATGATTCCTTATACCCGTCCGTTGCCAGGAATTGATTATCAAAGTGCTGTTTACTGCTGATGTCATAGCTCAGCCAGTCAATATTTACAGCCAGGTCCTGCTGTGAGGAAATGGTATGGCGTAGATTTAAATTCACCGAGCCGGTCTTAAACTTATTATTACTGCTGCTGGTAGTGTAAATGGTGGAATCAATATTGCCGGTCGGGTCAAGCCATGTTGCACCTGCATCACTGGCTCCTTTACGGTGAACGGTAGTGCCTCCAAGCACGAGACCGATCGTTGTTTTTGAACCGGCATAATAATCTACCCCTGCCTTTAATGTATTATTAAAAACAGTTCCGGAAAAATAAGTAGGCTGATCCAGTATGGCTGTCAATGCCCCGTTATTATCAAAATATTTTCTCAGTGCGTAGATATCGGTGAGGTATTTACTCAGGTTCATGCTGTACGTAAGAAATGTATTGAACTTACCCCTGCGGTAATTCAACAGCAGGCTGTTATTATTTTTTGGATAGATGCCCTGCGATGCTGAAACGGTAAAAGAACCATTGAATCCTTTTACTTTATTCTTTTTCGTTTTGATATTGATGATGCCGGCATTTCCACTGGCATCATACTTTGCAGGAGGGTTTGCCATTAACTCTATCAGCTCCACCTGCGATGAGCTCATGCTGCTGAGCAGATTATTCAGGTCTGCCCCTGAAAGATAGGTAGGCTTATCATCTATTAGTACCAGTACCCCTGTTTTTCCCTGCAATGCAATGCCCCCATTCCTGTCAACAGTTACACCCGGCGATTTTTCCAAAACCTCCAGCACTGTAGTTCCAACATTGGTAACAGCGGCTTCCACATTCAAAATGACCTTACCCTGTTTGTGTTGCACAAAAGGCTTACGCCCTGTAACGCTTACTTCCTGCAGGGTAGTCTTTGCGGATTGCAGCGTTATTATACCGCTGTTAACAGTTGAAGGAAAATGGTATATGCCTGTGGTTTTGGGCTGGTATCCTTTGATCGTAACTGAAAATATATAGTCCCCTGCTGCCATTTTTTCAAAGCGTGCCATGCCTTTGGCATCAGTGATGCCCGCCTTAACCAGTTTGTTATCCTTTAATAATTCTACGGTGGCGGCCTCTGCCGGTTCTGACCTTTCATTTAATACCGTGAGTATAAAATCGGGTGCGTCTTGTGTTGCTACCTGGCAATTAGCCATAACAACAAAAAGCATTAAGGCTATTAATGAGGTACTCTTTTGCATATGAGCGCCTAAATTATTAAGAGCCGTAAAGCTTTGGTCTCATTTTATGTTGAGCGGTTATATAGCAAATGCAGTGGCGGCGCAGGAAAAAAGGGCTGGGGGTTTTTTACATGATATACATGCATAAGAAAAAAATCGCAGGTTGCTATGCTGATTTGCTTTCGTCAATATTATACCTGATCGTTTGCAATAATTTGGGTAATTCGTAAGGCTTGGATATGAATGCCTGGGCATTGCAGGCATGAACACTTTTTTCCATTTCTATATTTGCAGAAAAAAGGATCACGGGTATATGCTCGGTCTCCTTCGTGGACTTTATTTTTTTACAGATCTCCCGCCCATCAGCGCCTCCGAGTGAAACATCCAGTAATATCAGGTCGGGGTTAAAATGCACAATACTGTGATCGATATTTTGCCAGTGTGATACCGCTTCCACATCGAAACCGTTCATGGAAAGCGTCATCTGCACCAGGGTTAATATATCAACATCGTCATCAACAACAAGTATCTTATCCATCGTTAAAAAATTAAAGTGCAAAGATTATAAGTTTCTCCGAAATTATTGTTTGTTTATTGGTAATGCGAAATAAAATGATGATCCCTTCTCTTCCCTTTCCACCCATATTTTTCCCTTGTGCCGTTGCATGATGTCCCTGCAAATGTATAAGCCCAGCCCGAACCCGGAAATATGGACCGACGAATCCTTTGTACGGTAGAACCTTTCAAAGATGTCCGTAAGTTCTTCTGCTGCTATCCCGATACCATAGTCCCTTACTTTTATAACCAATTCTGCTCCGGTATTCTTTGTACTGACGACAACTTTATTTTCGCCCGGCGAATATTTTATGGCATTGGATAAAATATTGATCAGTACCTGTTCAATTCTCTGCCGGTCTGCAGATACCAGCAGCGGCCCGGGATCATTTTCCCTGCTTATCCGGTGACTGGCTGATATCATTTGCATCGAAGCAATGGTCTCATCAATGAGCGCATTAATATCAAACTGCGTAATATTCAGCTGCAACTGCCCGCTCTGTATCTTTGAAACATCCAAAAGGTCCTTGATGAGGCTTTCCAGTTTCTGTACACTATCCAGTGACTTTTGAACAAACTGTTTATTCGGTTGTTTTTCTTCCACCACGTTCAGCAGGTCAAGGTATCCCTTTATGCTTGTAAGCGGTGTTTTTAATTCATGGCTTGCGATACCGATGAATTCATCTTTACGCTGCTGGCTTTCGGTTACCTGTTGCATCAGCTTATTGAATACTTTCATCAGTGTTCCTATCTCATCTTTACCCTCATCAGCAATACGGATATTATAATTCCCGGTCTTACCGGCCTCGTTCATATTATTTATCAGGTACAATAATCGTTTTGAAATATAGGCCTGCACAACAACCGCGATCACGAAAGAAAAGCCCAGCGCAATCAGTAATAATACTGCTGCCAGCCGGTACTTTGCTTTTTTTGTCTCCTCCAGCTCTGATAACCCCACTTCCAGCGACACCTTACCCAGCTGTTCATTATTGCTGTTAATGATATTATCGCTTACAAAAAGCTGTTCCCCGGTTAATTGAACATTCTCCCCGCTTACCACACCGGGAGTATTAACGTTGGGGATCCCCGGTCTGGTATAACTGGCAAAAGGTTTTCCATCTTTGTCCGTGATCTCTGCATGTACCACCTCGGGTGAGTTATCTTTCAGTGAGAGCAGCATATCTTTTGCCGCTTCGTTATCGCGGAACTCGAGGGCCGAAACGCTGTTCAGGCCAATCACGTGGGCAAGGGTTTTCATGCTGCTGACTTTACGCTCTTTATACTGGCGGATATCGGTTATGATAAAGGCAAGAAAAAAAATAGTAAGCACGAGCACACTGGTGAACACCTGCATGAACACCAGTTTATTCCTTAGCGATATGTTATGTATACTGAACAAGGTTAATCAATGATGATAGCAAGTTTTAATAATTGTGACCCCGCCTTTAAACCTGCGGCATTAATGGCTTTCAGGTTGGCTTCAAATTTAAGTTTGTCGTTAATTACAATAAAGTTGAATGCCGTACCCTGCCTTGCAAAGCCCGGCTCTTCACTAACTGTAAGTGTACCTTTATCAACTCTTTCCAGAACAGACGACAATGGAAAAGGACAATTCTTCGGTATAAAAAGAATATTACAATAGCTGATCTCTTCGGGCTTACTAAAATGCCGGATAACAATTCTCCTGTTCCCTACTTTATTTGTTTTGGATATTTCTGTAAGCGATCTGTCGATTACCGAAGGGCTGATGATACCAATTACAAATTCATGCCCGGTATCATTACCCCACTCGATATACCTGGTAAAATTATAGATGAATACGGCTTTCAGATCAGATTCCCGTTGCTCTACCTGTCCTGCCGCATTTACTGCAAAGGATATTAACAGGAAAAGGAATAATGATCTTTTTAACATACTCTAATTGATAATATTAATTATTGCTCAAATGCAGGGCGATCTTAAACAAACCGTTGATGCGTGGCTGCTCAAGAACAGTTGAGTATATAAGGCCGTCTGCTGAACGAAAGCCGGGGTCAAGGTATCTTGCATTGAAAAGGTTCCTCACCACTAGGCTTACGCTTATGCGGTTATTAAAAAATCTTTCTGTGCTCAGTGCGCAGTTAGCAAGGAAATATCCATCTACCGGCCCATAAAGATCTGTAGTGGGCACCTGTCTTTTGCCCACCCAGTTGCCCGTAAGGTCTACAGTAAAAAGATCTTTTACTTTAAGATCCATTCCTATATTGGCTTTAAGCTTTGCAACGCCAGGTACACTTCTTGAAAAACCGGTTACAAGATTTTTGCCTCTGGAATCCTGGTAAGTAAAGTTAAAAAAGCCCGAAACGGATCTTGTGAAAACCGCATCAAGTTTGGCTTCTAATCCATTTACGGTGATCTTGCCGGGATTTTTATTTTGTATCAGGTTGACCAGGTTTCCCAATATGATCACATCTGAAAGTTCATTGCGGAACCCGTTAAGCTGTACAAGAAATTGAGGTGATAATTTATAGATGAGGTTCACTTCGTAAGTATTGATCTTCTCCGTTTTCAATTTAAAGTTTACAGGAGCCTGGTTTATCTCGGTGTTGGTAGGCGCACGG